>CAZWVE010000151.1:0-4580 GCA_964636925.1 uncultured Marinicella sp. | reverse complement strand
ATCAGCTGAATCTTGATTTGGCCCACATGCATTTGTTGTCAGACTGTTATAAACAATGGCAGTCATATGATTTGCCCGATCAATTTTGGTTGTATTTACTCTTGCTTGTGGATGAAGTCAACCGTGGTTCTTCCTGTCTGGACAGGTCCTCAAAACGTTGTCAGGACTGGCAAAAACAGTTTAATTTACCCGATTGGCAGACTTTACGGATACCGACTGAGCACCTGACAATAACCGAACAACCGGTGCTTGTTGATGAAGGCCCGTATTTGTTTTTTGAAAAGTATTACCGCGCTGAACAAACCTTGCAACAACAAATAAAAGTACAACGGCAAGACTATCAGGGGCAAGTTTATACGCCGGCAACAGTTCAAGACATTCTTGGCCCTGTTTTAAACAGTTTAGTTTATCCGCTTAATCGAGAACAAATTCAGGCGGTTATTACCGGATTGTTACAACCCTTTAGCCTGGTTTCCGGGGGCCCTGGTACCGGTAAAACCACCATGGTAGTGACTTTATTACGTTGTTTGCATGCCCTGGGTGTAGCGGTTGATGACATGGCTCTGGCAGCACCCACAGGCCGTGCCGCTTATCGTATGAGCGAGTCTGTGCAGTTTGGTTTAACGCAAGGAGTTCACAGCACCGCCGTTGAATGCTCTGCACCTTTAAGATCATTAGAAGCGCAAACCATGCATCGACTGATTGGCAAAAGCCATCGTTTTAATCAGCGCAACCGGTATCATGACGGACATCGACTGCCTTATAAGGTCATTGTTATTGATGAAGTGTCGATGGTAGATTTACAGTTAATGACCGAGTTGCTGGCTGCAGTGGCTCAAGACTGTCGCGTGATATTGGTGGGTGATCAATTTCAGTTACCATCCGTCGAGTCGGGTGCCGTGCTTGCCGATTTGATGCCACCACAAAGCCACAGATTGACGCTGAGCGAATCATTTGCCAGTCAATTGACCACTTTGATGACACCTTATGTGGATACACCGATTGATTTTAACACTGCAGAAAATAATCAGTCCGGGCTGTTACTCGACACCTGCACCGTGCTCAGGCAATCACATCGCAGCACCCGGGCAATCCAGGCAGTCAGTGAATACGTGCGCCTGGGTGATGCTGACGGCTTTTTTCAACACCCAAACCTAAGCCGTTTAGGACCCCAAAACAGTGCAGATTTATCACCAGATCATGGCGTTTTTTGGTTGCCCGCCGTGCCTGATAGTTATGCCGCTCTGGCCATTTTCTGGCACTGGTTTAAGCACCATATTGATTTGCCTTCATACCATAAAAACCTGCAATCATGCCTTTATTTTAAGAGTGCTGATCTATCTTTGTATCAGAGCCAGTTAGAGGCCTTATTTGCGCTTATTAATCAACAACAAATATTAACCCTGATTAACCGGGGTGGCACCGGTCAGGAGGTCATTAATCAGTACATTTGTAAGCAACTTAAACACCATTGGCAAATCCCTGCCGGTCAGCGCTATTTCCATGGCCAGGTGGTGATGATGCGTCACAATGATTATGACAGGCAATTATTTAATGGTGATGTGGGTGTTATATTAGAATCTGATAACGGCTGGCAAGCAGTATTTCCGGGGCAGGGTAGTTACCGTGCTTTTGCCCTACCGCTGTTGTCTGAATTAAGTACCGCCTTTGCCATCACCGTGCATAAAAGCCAGGGTTCAGAATACCGTCATGTCCTGATAACATTACCTGCAGACAAAAATAATCGCTTATTAAGCCGTGAGATTATTTATACCGGCATGACACGCGCCAAATCGTCAGTGCTTTTGTATGGTGATCAGGCTGTCTTAACGGACGCCATTAAAAACCACAGTGAACGACAATCCGGTTTGCAATTCTGGTGATGCGAAATTACAATCAAAAATTCAGTCACTCATGCAACATGATATGCAAAAAGTAAGAGGCGTCGGCGGCTTGTTTTTTAAATGTAATAACCCGGAAAAATTGGCCGCATGGTACAAAGAACATATGGGTTTTGAATTAGAAGCACCATTTTGTGCGGTATTTACCCCGCAAACGGCACAACAATCTGATAAAACCGTCTGGGGCGTGTTTAAAAATGAATCCGACTATTTTGCACCCTCGCGGCAACGCTTTATGTTTAATTTTATTGTCGATGATGTGCAGGCGATGATAGACCAGGTGACCGAAGCCGGGGCTCGACAAGTGGGAGAGGTGGAAACAGAGGATTACGGCGATTTCGGTTGGTTTATAGATCCTGAAGGCTTTAAAGTCGAGCTGTGGTCTCCCAAAGTGCCAGATAACGATTAATGAAATCAATTCGGGATATTCAGATACGCTTTATCGGTGCCGGTAACATGGCCACCAGTTTGATTAGCGGCTTACTGAACAAAGGACTCAATACCGGCCATATAAAAGCCACCAACCCCAATTACAACCAACGTGAATATATTCGCCAGCGATTTAATATTCAGGTTTTTGATGATAATAATGAACATTTTGGTTGGCCGGATGTGGTGGTCATGGCGGTTAAACCACAGGTGATGAAAACCGCTCTGTTGGAAATTCGTGACAATATCCATGACAGCCAACCATTGGTCATTTCTGTGGCAGCGGGTATTACCACCGCACAAATGCAAACCTGGCTGCAACAACCCACTGCCATTATTCGCACCATGCCCAACACCCCGGCCGCCATTGGCCAGGGCGCCATCGGTATGTTTGCCAATAATCATGTGTCAACGGAACAACGAACCCTGTGTGAGCAGGTCATGGATGCTGTCGGCACTTCGGTGTGGGTCAGCGAAGAAACCGATATGGATATTGTCACAGCCTTATCAGGCAGTGGACCCGCCTACTTTTTCACTTTTATTAAAGCCTTACAAACGGCCGCGGAAGAATTAGGTTTATCACCTGAAAATGCCCGTTTACTCACCCAGCAAACCGCCGTTGGTGCCACATTACTGGCCGAGCGCAGTGATGTTCCCATGAGCGATTTAATTGAGCAGGTCACCTCCCCGCAAGGCACCACCCATGCTGCTTTATCCCGGTTTCATGACTTAAATTTTGATGACATCATCAAACAAGCCGTGCACGCCGCCTGGCATCGCTCAGCAGAATTGTCAGCCGACAGCGACTCATGAATTATTGATTGGCCAACAATCCTTGGGCTTCACGCATCGGATGTTTTATAATGGTTGATTGGTCAAAAAAATGAGTCATCTTTTATGCAAAAAACGCCGCTTGCGTTTCAAGGTCCCGGAGAGTCGCTGAGTCAGCTGTTTAGCGAAATGACACTTTATAAAGGTTGTCAGCTGGTGTTAACGAATCAATTCAGTGACTGGCAAAAACCCGGCAACACCGGTATCAGTCGTGCCCAAATAGCCGGTCATCAGGTTAAACTGGCCTGGCCACTGCCTAAGCAGGTCAATCAATCCATGGGGCAATGCGATTGTGGCTCATCCGGTGGCTGTGTTCATAAAGCAGCGCTGGCCTTAATCAACCGCAGCCGGTTGAACCGTCTTCAACCTTTTACCCATCAGATTAAAGCGTTACAAAACATCAATCAAACTTTTATGGTGTGGATGCAACAACAGGACTATGATCCGTTTCCGGCCATGGCGCGACATCGGGTTGTGTACTTATTGGATGAACAGGATAATGAAGCCGGTTTTGTGGTCACACTTCACAAAGCTTATCTCAGCCAGGATGTCCGATATTCAGTTAAAGAGGCCATCGATAATAGTCTGTTATGGCATAAAAACAGACCTAAGTTTGTCTCTCTGGCGGACCAACAGGTTTTCTACCTGATGCATGAGAACGGTTTAACAAAAACCCATGAGTTAATCATTGATGCCAAGCGAGATGACACAATCATAAAAGCCATGGTCGATACCGGGCGTTGTTTTTGGCGTGCCTGTTACCGCAACCCCATACAGTATCAATATCGCGCGGAGAATCGCGATTCACCCCGTCACATTACCGCATCGTATGATTTTGTTCTGGCTGAAAATGCCCTGGTGCCGCATAAACCCAAAAAACCAAAAACCATCAAATTACCACCGGCGCTCACCATCAAACCCCGTATCCGCATACACAGTGAACGCATTCAATTTCCCTGGCCACCACAAACCCTGTACCAATTTGACTGGGCTCATCTGACGTTTTATGTCGGCGATAATGATTTTAGTTTTAGTTTAAGCGATATCCGAAAGGGTCGCGTTAGTATCGATGAAGCACAGTTGGCTGTGATCGCCGGCTTTTGCTACCTGTTGGCGAAATTAGATTCTGTACACGCCCATTTTGAGGCCCCCATCAGTACACGATTTGAAATTAATGATCGCTTTATTCCCAATGATTTTGTGCGTGTCAGTACCTTAATGGTGGCATTACATGATTTAGGCTGGGATGTTGGGTTTGAAGATAGTTTTCGTTTAAATCGTCAATCAGCCGATGACTGGTATGTCAAAGTTGATAAAAAAACCGTGCAAACTGGCGGTGCGACATCTTATGGCCTTGAACTTGGGGTTGAGATTGAAGGTAAACAAGTCAACATAATGCCCTATTTGGTTAAAGCCATA
>CAZWVE010000150.1:1703-4585 GCA_964636925.1 uncultured Marinicella sp. | reverse complement strand
CCATCTGATAAAAACGATCACCGGCCTGGATATAACCCAACACAAAAGCCGCATCAACTTCAGTTTCTGCTGTAACACTTGGAATTTGGGTGGCGTTGTAATAGACCTTCGCCGGCGCACTAAGCGCTTTGTCAGTTAGAACAGTGGTGGATCCGGTTTTGTCATTGTTGGCCATAGCCAACGTTGATGACATAGCCAAACATGCCACCATGCTTTTTAAAATAAATGGTTTCATTGCGTCCCCTTGAAAATGGTTAAAAATTATATGTGCGTATTTAAAACATACGTTTAATAGCTTAACATAAATTTAATATGTTGTCTTGCTGAAATTAGTGGGAAATTGGGTAATTTTGAACGTGGGATTCGTTGAATTTCTTAATGGCTAATCGCCCAACAGTGACGGCATTCCATACCCAAAATAAGCTTAACACAACACCCACCATTGACAGCACACGCAGGTCCTTAGAAAAAATTACTAGAGTCCGTACCACAATTAACTGAGCAAAAACATCACCGCCTCGATAAATCACAGTATCTAAAAAGTTTTTAAACTTATACTTAATGGCATCATTTAAACCGGTAAACAGCCAATCGGTGGGCGGCTTCATGATGCCGTAAGCACCACTTCTTTGTAGCACGATGGCGGCCAAAACAACCATCAACTCGGGCATTAATGTAAATAAACTTAACGCCATGACCATTAACAATGGAAAGATTGCCAAAATTTGATTGATTTTAAACTTCTGTAATAAGAATGGCGTGAGTATCAGTTGAAAAAATAGCGTCAATACATTGGTGGCAATATTAATATTCGCAAACACATGGGTTCGATAATCGCGACTGGTGAAATACTGTTTAACATATTCACCTTGTAGGTAATAAAAAATGGAGCCTATGACGACACTTATCACGGTCATTAGCGCTATTTGTTGCAACAACCGAGAACCGAGCATAAGCTTAAACCCTTCCATGGGACTACCTCCCAATGGTGCTTCGGGGTTGACGCGGGAGTCACCAGCATAGCGGCGAATTCGCAGTACCGCATGGATACAGACCAAAAGGAAAAATAATGAAATAAGTAACAAATTGACAGTACCGACTAAAAATACCAATTGGCTGGTGATGAGCCCGCCAATGATGCCGCCGGTGCTGCCACCGGCAGCAATGACGCCAAACAGCCGTGTGCCCTGCTCTTTACTGTAAACATCGGCCATAAAGCTCCAAAAGATGGAGACAATAAATAAATTATAGACTGACACAAAGACAAAAAAGACACGTGCCAACAGCACACTGTCCTTACCCAACAGATGAAATGCGGCCCAGATAAGAAATATCATTAAACCGAAAAAACCATACACAATGGGTATAAATTGTTTACGGGCGTAGCGTGATACCACTCTACCGTAAAAGGGTTGTAATAACAGCATGACCACAAAAGTGGTGAGAAACAACCAACCATAATTTTCAGTGCCGGCAGTAACGCCCATTTCTTCGCGAATCGGCCTGAGAATAAAATAACCGGTCAACAAAAACACAAAATACAGATATGACCACAGCAGTACAGGCCATTCACCGGGTTTGACCTGATTTTTAAAATAGGCTTTTATATTACGAAACAACATGAAATTTGACCCTGCCTGTGATACCGCATACCAGGGTATATGGTATGGTCTGTAAATCTTCGGCCACTTGCTCCACCGGTTGTTGGTCACCCCAAATTTCAACCCGTTCGCCAATCTGTGGCACTGTCACGGTTGATAAATCGACAGCCAGCATATCCATGGAAACGCGGCCGATGACAGGCGCAAATTGGCCTCTAATAACAACCCGACTTTGATGATTACTCCAGGGATAACCATCTGCATAACCCATACCAACTATACCAACCGGTATATCGTGAGGACAAATATAACTGGCACTATAACCCACAGGATCACCTTTTTTGACGGTTTTAATTGAGATGAGTTTGGCGCTGAGCTGCATCACCGGTTTCAGGTTGAAGTTTACTGCAAACTGTTTGCTTAATGGTGAAATACCATATAACCCAAGCCCAACCCGTGCCCATTCACCCGGGCAGGATATGTTATTTAAGACCGCACCGGTATTGGCAAAAGACACCTCCAGCCCATGTTGCCTCAAACATTGATTGCGCTTAATTTGTTGCTGTGTTTGTGTGTTGTGCGGTTGATCAGACTGAGCAAAATGTGACATCAGACGAATTTCATGAACCATTTTGATGCGCTCTAATTGCTTTAAAACCTGCGGGTAATCGGTCCAGTCGAAACCCAACCGATGCATGCCGGTATCCACTTTTAACCAGACCGCCAATGATGATTGGGTAAAATCGGACTGGCGCAACACATCAAGTTGATAAAACTGATGAATAACCACATCCAGCTGCTTTTCTACGGCCAATTCCAGTTCTGTCTGATTAAAGACACCTTCCAGTAATAAAATTCGTTTATCGGGGATAAACGTGCGTAATTGTAAGGCCTCTTCAATGGTGGCCACTGCCAGACCGTCACAGGATTTCAGGGCATCGGTGACACGCGCCAGACCGTGACCGTAAGCATCTGCTTTAACCACAGCCATAATAGGACCCTGATGCATGGCTTTAAAAACTTCAATATTATGCACCAAATGGGGTAAACAAATATGGGCGCTGGTGCCCCGTTCAGGATACATCAGTCAAAGGTTTGCACATCATCAACATTAATTTCAAAGTGCCGTTTATCGAGATTGTCAAAACGGGTGTATTGGCCACGAAATAACAATTCAACTTTGCCGATGGAACCGTTTCGGTGTTTGCCGATAATAATCTCGGCCACGCCTTTATCTTCGGTTTCCGGGTTATAGACTTCGTCACGATAAATAAACATAAT
>CAZWVE010000150.1:0-1693 GCA_964636925.1 uncultured Marinicella sp. | reverse complement strand
TAATTAAATCAGCATCTTGTTCAATGGCACCGGATTCTCGTAAATCGGACATAATGGGCCGTTTATTGGGCCTTTGCTCTAATGATCGATTAAGCTGCGATAAAGCAATTACCGGCACATTGAGCTCTTTGGCCAGGGCTTTTAAACCACGGGAAATTTCAGAAATTTCATTGGCACGATTTTCAGTGTTTTTACCTTTGACCTGCATCAGTTGCAGGTAATCAATGACCACCAAATCAAGGCCTTTGGTGTTTTTTAAACGCCGACATTTGGACAACACTTCATTCGGTGTCAGTGCCGGTGTATCATCAATATAGATTGAGGCTGATTGTAAAATTTCATTGGTTTGTGTTAATCGCGGCCATTCCGAATCACTGATTTTACCCAACCTGAGATTATTGGAATCTATCTGCGATAAAGATGAAAACATTCTTGTGACCAACTGTGTGGCGGCCATTTCCATACTAAATACCGCGACATGCTGATCATTGCAGGCTGCCCGTTCAGCGATATTAATGGCAAACGATGTTTTACCCATGGCCGGTCTGCCGGCCACCACGATGAGATCAGATTTATGTAACCCGGCAGTCATCTTATCCAGATCATCCCAACCATAAGGAATGCCGGTGATATCACCGTCATGCTCAGACAATTCCTCTAATCGGTCAATGGTTTCAGCCAGAACTTTTTTAATATCGTGAAATCCCGATTTGGATTTAAGGGTTTGCTCACGTATTTTGAACACCAGCTTTTCGGCATTTTCAATGAGGTCGTCGGCACTCTGGCCTTCTGTATTAAAGGCGCTTTCGGCCAACTGATTACCAATTTCAACCATCTGTCGAAGCACTGAACGGTCCCGGACAATTTTGGCATAGGCTGTAATATTCGATGCCACCGGGAAATTATTGGCAATTTCCGTGAGATAATCCAGACCCCCTGTTTTTTCGTCCAGCTGGTGAGATTGTAGCCATTCACTGACTGTCACCACATCACAGGCTTCATTTTGATTATTTAAAAAACTAATGCCCTGATAAATATGTCGATGTTTTGCGAAATAAAAGTCATCTTCACTTAATAAATGACTGACCTTATCCCAGGCCGATTTAACCAGTAACAAGCCGGCAATCACCGCTTGTTCAGCTTCCAGCGAATGGGGTGGTGTTTTTAATGCTTGGGTGGTATCACCTTGTGTAATGGGATAGATTTCAGACATAAAAAGGGGTCATAGTCAGGGTTTATAAAAGTGGTTAAATAGTCTACACGACTGTCCGAAAAATACACACAAAAAAAGCCGATTTTTTACCAAAATCGGCTTTTAAATGGTTGTACGAAAAAGCTAATTAAGCGTCTTCTTCAATCGCTTCAACCACCACGATCACATCGGTTTCAACATCCGCATATAAGCTTAAGTTGATTTCAAATTCGCCGACTTCTTTTAATGGACCTTCACCCATAATCACTTCACTGGCATCCACCGGATAACCGCTTTCGGTGAGTTTCTCTGAAATCTCACGCGGGCCGACCGAACCATATAAATGACCTTCCGGACTGGCGTTGGCACTAATGGCAACGCGCACGCCTTTTAACGCTTCAGCACGGGCTTTGGCAGCGGCCATGGATTCCTGCGCTTTGGCCACTAATTCAGCTTTTTGTGCTTCAAAGGCTTTAATATTTTCAGCTGAGGCGCGTGCCG
>CAZWVE010000149.1:0-4586 GCA_964636925.1 uncultured Marinicella sp. | reverse complement strand
TTGCCCATGAATTGGCCCAGTCCGGTGCCGTGAGCCGACGTGACTGTTTTGCCGGTAGTATTGAAAGTTTATTTGTGGTCAATCCGGAGTCAACCATGGCGGTATTTAATCATGATATAAACCGTGTATCGCTGGGCTTACGCACCTTAATCAAATCGTTTAATAAAGACAAAGCCTATTTGAATATCATTAAATATGTCCTGACACTGTTAAACCTGCAATCAAAATTCATGACCAATGATGCCATGATGAAGCAAGTTCAGCACGGCATTCAACAAGCCGCACACCTGGGTTCTTTTGAAGAACATGAAAAGGCCATGATTGAAATCCTCGCGGCCACGTATTCCAAAACAATCAGTCAATTACAGCCCCGGGTCATTATTGCCGGCCAGCCCTATCATTTGAAAAATAACCTCGTCACTGAACAGATCCGGGCGGTTTTATTAGCCGGTATTCGTTCCGCGGTACTTTGGAAACAAGTTGGCGGCAGTCATCTGCAATTGCTGTTTAAACGTAAAGCCTACCTACAAGAAGCCGAAGCCTTGCTAAAAGAGCGATAAATCCTATTGATAAGCACCCTTTTAGGCGCAACGGGTGCTGTTATTTTGTCTTAAAAAATGCGATAATGTCGCGCTTTTTATCGGCTGCCACATGCTGTAGCCCAATTTCTTAATCCATAAACACAGGGGTCCAATAAAATGAGTGACACGTTAAAAACAGCCATGCATTTGGCTGTTAACAACAAACAATACCGCTACTACAGCTTAGCTAAACTGAATGAACAGTACAACATAGACAAACTGCCGTTTAGTTTAAAAATTTTATTGGAAAATTTGTTACGTCATGAAAATGGCGTGGATGTCACCGTTGATGATATTAAAGCATTGGCCCAATGGGATCCGCATGCTCAACCAAGCACAGAAATTGCTTTCACCCCGGCCCGTGTGGTGTTGCAAGATTTTACCGGTGTGCCGGCAGTGGTAGACTTAGCCGCGATGCGCGATGCCATGAAAAGTCTCGGTGGTGATGTGCAAAAAATTAACCCCTTGTCACCGGCTGAGCTGGTGATTGATCATTCAGTCCAGGTGGATAAATACGGTACCGCCGATGCTGCTGAACTGAATACCCAGATTGAGTTTGAACGTAACAAAGAACGCTATGGCTTTCTGAAATGGGGACAATCCGCTTTTGACACCTTCAAAGTGGTGCCACCGGGTAATGGTATTGTGCACCAGGTTAACCTGGAATACCTGGCAAGGGTGGTTTTTGGCGCGCAACAAAACGGCGAACTGACCGCTTATCCTGACACGGTCGTAGGTACTGACTCGCATACCACCATGATTAATGGTTTGGGTGTACTTGGTTGGGGTGTCGGTGGTATTGAGGCCGAAGCGGCCATGCTCGGCCAAGCCATATCCATGCTCATACCACAGGTGGTTGGTTTCAAATTGAGCGGACGCTTACCCGAAGGTGCCACTGCCACTGATCTGGTATTAACTGTGGTGGAAATGTTGCGTGAACATGGCGTGGTGGGTAAATTTGTGGAATTCTTTGGCCCCGGTTTACAACACCTGCCCTTGGCAGATCGTGCCACCTTGGCCAATATGGCGCCTGAATATGGTGCCACCTGTGGTATTTTCCCGGTTGATGAGGAAACCTTACGCTATTTAACGTTATCCGGTCGCAGCGCTGAACAGGTTCAGTTAGTCGAAGCGTACGCCAAAGCACAAGGCATGTTCCATAATGAAAATACCCCGGATGCAGATTATACGGCAGTGCTTGAATTGGATATGGGCACGGTGGTACCCAGCATCTCAGGCCCGAAACGACCGCAGGATCGCATCGTTTTAACGGAAGCCAAAGAAAAATTTCAAAACCTGTTTAATGCCTTTGAAAATGGCCGTGATAAGAAATCCGTTGCGGTTAAAGCCGAACGCGGTGAATATCAATTCACAGATGGTGGTATAGCGGTGGCTGCCATTACTTCCTGTACCAATACCTCTAATCCGGCGGTTATGTTGGGTGCCGGTTTATTGGCACGCAATGCAGCTGCCAAAGGCTTGTCCGTGAAACCCTGGGTTAAAACATCATTGGCACCCGGCTCAAAAGTGGTCACCCACTATTTACAGTCGGCCGGTGTGTTAGATGATCTGGAAACCCTCGGCTTTAATGTCGTTGGTTTTGGTTGTACCACCTGTATCGGTAATTCCGGCCCGCTCGATCCGGCTTTGTCTAAAGCCATCAATGACCATGATTTGATTGCCACCTCTGTTTTATCGGGCAACCGCAACTTTGAAGGTCGTATTCATGCGGATGTGCGCATGAACTTCCTGGCTTCACCACCGTTGGTTGTCGCCTATGCCATCGCCGGCACCATGGACATTGACATCCAAAAAGACCCTCTGGGACACGATCAAGACGGCAATGAGGTGTTCCTCAAAGATATTTGGCCCAGCAACCATGAGATTGCCGACACCATTCAAAACAATGTCTCCAATGCGATGTTCGCCAGGGGCTATGAAGGTGTTTTTGAAGGTGATCAGAATTGGAAAAATGTGCAAACATCCGCATCTGAATTATTTGACTGGCAGGATGATTCCACCTACATTAAAAACCCGCCCTATTTTGAGGGCATGACTTTGGATATTGATGGCATCAGTGACATTACCGGTGCCCGTGTACTGGCCAAACTCGGGGATTCGGTCACCACTGACCACATTTCACCGGCCGGTGCCATTGCTGAGGATTCACCGGCTGGTCAATATTTAAAAGAAAAAGGCGTGCCGAAAGCAGAATTTAACTCTTATGGTTCCAGACGCGGTAATCACGAAGTGATGATGCGTGGCACGTTTGCCAACATCCGCTTACGAAATGAATTGGCGCCGGGTACGGAAGGTGGCTGGACCCGCCATCAGCCCGGTAATGAACAAATGAGTATTTTTGATGCCGCCATGAAGTATCAGCAGGACAACGTGCCATTAATTATTATTGCCGGCACTGAATACGGAACCGGTTCGTCCCGTGACTGGGCCGCCAAAGGCACCAATTTATTGGGTGTCAAAGCTGTTCTGGTGGAAAGCTTTGAACGTATTCACCGTTCCAACCTGGTCGGTATGGGCGTCATTCCATTACAGTTTAAAGCCGGCGAAAGTGCGAAAACTTATGATTTAACCGGGCGTGAGAGCTATGATATTACCGGATTAGACAACGGTAACAGCAAAACAGCCCACATAACCGTCCACCGTGAAGACGGCACCACAATCGAATTTGAGGTGGATGTCAGAATCGACACGCCGAAAGAAGTTGAGTATTGTCGTCACGGCGGCATTTTGCATTATGTGCTCAGAAACCTGGCACAATAAACGGAGCAAGCCTGTCGTTTCTTTTGAGGCGACAGGCGACTATAAACCTATGCGTATATCACTCTTTATTTTCTTCTTGGCTTTTGGTGTGAATGTCAAAGCTGTTAAAAGCAACGACCTAGCGACAAAATTAGCGGATGCTTTACAGCAATGTAGTAAGATTCAAAGTGATTTTGGACGCCTAGTGTGCTATGACAATTTAAGTAAGTCACAACAACAGGTCAAGCAGTCCACACAGGCAGAAGCAACACCGCCTGTGCAACATGGCGAATCTGACGATCTCCGACAGCTGCCGCCCTTAATGGCCGATCTTAACGAAGCAGGTTTACGTTACAGTTTAGGACGTATGGATTTGCTGGGGCATGAATTTGATGCCATGTTAGTCAGCCTTGGCCATCGGGTTAATATCGCCGATTTCTCACTGTCCGGTCAACCCGATATACACTTCAATGTCTACGGCCAAATTCGCTCACAGTTTGATGTGGAAGAACTCAGTACCCGCAATAACCGGGGTGGTGCCTTGATCAATACTGACTTTACCGTCGGTGGTGAATTGGTACAGATTCGGCCAGATTGGCAATGGCGTTTAACGTACCGACACCGCAGTACCCACCTGGGCGATGAGTTTTTAATCGAAAATCAGGACTACCTTAGCAAGCGTGTTAATCTGTCCTATGAAACCCTGAAGTTTTTGGCCTTTAAATCTTGGGGACAATGGGATCTTTACGGTGGTGCAGGTTTTATCACCCGTATGGAACCCAGTGGTTTGCATAAATTTCAATATCAGGCCGGCTGGCAATATAAAGCCAGTGAATTCTCAGATTTTACGCCTGTTTTGGCCATGGATTTTGTTTCCTGGGCAGAAGCGGATCGTGACTTCAATGTGATATTGCGTGCCGGAGTTGAACTTAACAAATGGTTCAATCGACCGGTCAATGTGTTTTTAGAGTACCAGGAAGGTCATTCGCCCTATGGTCAATTTTTTACTGAAGATTTTAGTTATTTTGGTTTAAGCGTTTATAATCGTTGGTAATCAACTGCACCTGAAAGCATAAAGCAGCAACAAAACCCCGATTTGACTAAAAATGTGTTAACTTGTTTCGGAATCTCAGCATAATGAATGGTCTCGATGTTTTGAAATATTCACACTATATAATCAATATTCTATATCACTACTGTCCCGTTAACTTTCAAAACAATACTTCCTGATTTGGATTATCAATA
>CAZWVE010000148.1:0-4666 GCA_964636925.1 uncultured Marinicella sp. | reverse complement strand
CGTCCCCAGTAAAATAAACCGGTGACCACAATAACACCGGCGAATATCATGAGCGTACTCAGCTCATAATAAGGGTGCGGGTGTTGCCAGGGCCAAAGATTAACCCCAAGCGCTGATTTCCACGGCCAGACTTTGAACACCGTACCCAACATCAGTCCTGAAAGGAAATAAATCATGGCTTTGTGGTAATGTGCCAATAGCCATTTTAATAGTTTTGAAAACAATAACAATCCCAGTAAAGCACCACCGGCAAACACCATTAAGGTCAGCCACTGACGCTCATGGGCAGCTTCCAGAATAATGGCATATTGACCAAGCAATACCAAAATCAATGAGCCTGAAATGCCGGGTAGAATCATGGCACATATGGCAACCATGCCCGCAAAAAAGATCCCCAAATAGCCAGCTGGCAAAGCAAACAACGTCTGTGTTGATAACACATAGCCGCACACAATACCAAATACCAACCACAGCCAGTGCAACCAATTTTTGCTGTGTTCAGCAGTGACCAACAAAACCGCGGCGGCGACGATTAAACCTAAAAAAAATGACCAGGTGAGTACTGCATGGGCTGAAATCAAATAACTTATGACACCGGCAAAGAGAAAAATAGCCGTTAAAATTCCAGTCAACACCGCCAGCAAAAACCAGCCATCAACATGCCGCCAGGCCTGCGCGATTTTTAGTTTCATTAAATAACCAAAAAAATCACCATCAACCTGCGCGATGGCTTTGATTAAGCGCTCATAAATGCCTGTGATTAAGGCCATGGTGCCGCCGGATACACCCGGTACCACATCCACCATGCCCATAAGCATGCCTTTTAAATAAAACCACAGATAGCTCATGTTTGATCCTCATGTCTTTTCAGGTTATTGGGAATAATCCGCTCAAGGGTTGCCATGAGCTGTAACTGATCTATTAAATCATTGACGTAATCCAATTGATCGGTTTCGACGGTTAGTACCTCACTCATGGTATAGTCGGCAATCCATTGTTGGTATAAACGTTCTAATCGCTTTAAATAGCTTAAGGGCATAGCTTGCTCCATAGTGCGCCCCCGAAGTTTTATGCGTTTACGGGCGGTGCGAATGGAACATGTCAAATAAATCATTAAATCCGGTGGCTGAATGGCCTGCTGGATGCTGTCATAAAAACGCCTAAAAGTTCGCCAATCACGTTTATTTATTTTGCCCATTTGATGTAGAGCCGTGGCAAAAACCTCGACATCCTCAAACAGCGTTCGATCCTGTAAAACCACCCCCCGACACTGCTCCAGTTGCTGTTGCATGGCAAATTTGCTGCTTAAAAAATATAATTGAGAATGAAACGCCCAGCGCTTCATGTCCTGATAAAAATCTGTTAAATACGGATTGTCATCATTGGGCTCATAAAAAGGTGTGATGACATAGGTGCGCTGTAAAAATTCCACCAATGACGTTTTACCGGCACCTATATTACCCGCTATGCCGATAATGGTTGGTCGACTCACCTGCAGGCCCTATACATCAGGCAACTCCACACCAGTCCAGTCTTTAAACACTTTTTTCTGTTGCCGGGAAGGTTTTGCCACCGGCTCAATACGAAATGAGGGATTTGGATGGCTTGCTGGATAGACTGTGGTGGTTTTTAATTTATCACCCCTAAAATAACTCACCTGATAACCGACGCCCGCCGTCATCATTTGCAATTGTGCCGACCAATTCACCGCATCGACACGATAACCGTTAATCGCCAGCAGCACATCATCACCGCTTAAACCGGCGTGCCAGGCTGGACTGTTACGATGCACGGCTTTAATGCCAATACCGGACACATTTGATTCAGTTTCCAGCCCCAACCAGACTGTCTTATCACTGTCTTCATCAAACACCTTCCGTAAACCGTAATAGGCCAATAATGCATCGAAGTCCAGGGCCGTTGTTCCGGTTATAAAGGACTGCCAAAAGTCCGTCATCGGGGTACCGGTCAAATCCGACAAAATGGCCTGTACATCGGTTTCCGTGTAACCAACATCGAGATTGTTGTGATTTTCATAAAGTTGTCGTTGTACATCATCAAAACTGAATTTATTATCGCTGGCCTCACGAATTGCCTGGTCCAGGGCCCAGGATTTTAATGCGCCCTCCAAATATATACTCACTTGATTGTTAAAGCTAAAATGCGGGTCATTATTAAGCCAGGTATCAAAACTACTCATGGCCACGGAACTGATGGCACGGCCGGGTTTATTTAAATGAGTATGAATGCTATCAGCCAGACGTTTAAAATAATCTCTGGGCGTATAAATACCAGCCCGCAATAAAAATAAATCATCATAATAGCTGGTGCTACCCTCCACCATCCACAATAATTGCGAGTAATTCTCACCACTGTAATCATAGGGCGCGATGCCGGACGGCCGGTAGGATTTCACATTCCATGTATGGACAAATTCATGGGCAGTTGTGGCCAGAACTTTGAAATAATCTTGCAAGGGTTTAAATTGAAAACGGTCACTTTGAATAATGGTTGAATTCACATGCTCCGTGGCACCACGCAAGCCTTCACCGACGTGATACATAAAGACATAACGTTGAAACGGAAAATCACCCCATAAATCATCCGCCACTTGAATGATTTTTTCTATGTTGGCTTTTAAATCGGCCATTTCATAATTACCCTCACCCCAAATAACGATTTCATAATCCCGACCGCCGAGCTCAAAAGCCAGAAATTTATGTACGCCGGATTCAATGGGCGAATCCACCAATTGGTCATAATTATCCGCCACAAAAACATGGTTAGACGGTGAGGACATACCGGAACGTGAACGCCAGTGATCCGGTACATCTAAGCTGACCGTTAAGGGTGTCTGGCGTAAGTTTGGATTAAACATAAACACCCCACTGGCATCCAAAAAAGCATGACTGTCGTCAATATGCGCCACCCGATATCGCAACATATTGGCATAAACCACATAACTCACAGTGACAACACCTAAGCTCGGGTTATTAATTACCCAAGTATTTTTATTAGATTTTGACCAGGTCAAATCATGACCCGATTCATCTTTGGCCGAAAAATCAGTGATGTTTTTACTCAGGTTTAAAACTTCATAACGACCGGATCGCCACACCGGCAGTTTGACCGTCACTTGCTGCGCCTCAGTGGCCGGTAAAACCATCTCCACACGACCTAAATGCTGTGCCGCATTGGTCACTGAAAAATTATACTTAACGGTATCATCAGCCATCACAGCACCCACCCACATTAAAAAGATTAAACAACGCAACATCATGTCTTATTACCTGAAAAATTTTGTCACAAATTCTACACGTTTTGGTCAAATTATAAAGCACAACCACCGATAAACAGCAGGTTCATTCGAATCAGCTTGAAATCAACGGTTTTGCCGCAATATTTATTGACAAGATACACAAGAAATTTAAACTACCCCACAAAATTTGATCTAATTAGAAATAACCTATGAAATACCTCATTATTATAACTGCTCTGCTAAGCGCCACTCTGGGTTATGCAGAAACCCAAACTAAACGTCCCAGTTGGTCACAAGGTCTGCCTGAAAGACAATCCAGCCAATTACCGGGTAAACCAGGTTTTACACCAGAGCCAACTGAACCAAGCACTCAATCACAACCGAAAACAAATACAGATCGGCCGGTTGCACCCCATTTAGAGATTGAGTTAACAACACAACCGGAATTAGACTTTTCAACACAACCCGAAGCCATTGAACAACGTGAAACGGAACCCGTACGCAGGGTTGGCTACAGACGTCTTCATAATCGGGCCACTGAAGAGCCCAACATTAACCCATTACATCAACAATACAAATGGGCAATTGTTGAAACCACCCCAATAGATATTCCGGCACATCATGTCACTAAAAACCAACTAAAAGTGCGTATTTTTATCAACCCCAATGGTGAGGTTGTTAGAGTCGCGGCCGGTGCGCCGGACGTTCCGGCTTTGATGCTTAAACAAGCCCAAAAAAGTATCGAAAAATGGCGTTTTGAACCACCCAAAAACCTCGGCATCACCGACAACCTGGCCAAAACATTTACCATTGAAATTAAAACCGGCTAATAAAACCGTGAAGTAATTTTATTCTCCGAGTCACTAATCGTGTCAGTTTTATGGTGATGCCATCTACATCTTTTTGCTGAACTGAGGATCTTTTGCCAATCTTTTCATCCCGAACCAATCTAAGCGACCGTTGGCCAATCTAAGCTGGTACAACAAGCTATTAGCAATCACACTGCATAAAAAAACCCTCATCAACATGAGGGTTTTTATTTGTTCACACAGTGAATATGTTTAATTTACAATTCAAATCCGTCTTTAAAAATTATATCAGATTCAAAGCCTGATTTAAAAATCAAATCCGCACGACCAAAATTACAAATGGAACCAAATCGTCCTTGACCCAGCAGCACTGCATCTCGTGTCTGAGGCAAGCCCCAACCGGTGTAAGGATCCCAACCAATGCCATAAGGTGTATTGGTGGGGTCATAAACACCAGTTAAATCTTTGGCACTGTCACGGACTAATTGTCTGACTTCTTTATTGTCTAAAGCGGTCGGACCGCCACAAGCATTCCAAATTAATGAAACGGCACCGGTAACACCCGGAGTGGCCATAGATGTTCCGCTAAAGAAATCAT
>CAZWVE010000147.1:0-4677 GCA_964636925.1 uncultured Marinicella sp. | reverse complement strand
ATACCGGTCAAATGGCACGTCAGGCCACCGGTGCCGTTAAAATTACCATGGGTGACACCGTTTTATTGGTCACCGTGGTGGGCAAGAAAGAAGCCGACCCAAACCAGGGTTTTTTCCCGTTAACCGTTAACTATCAGGAAAAATTTTATGCAGCCGGCGCCATTCCCGGTGGTTTTTTCAAACGCGAAGGTCGTCCCACTGAAAAGGAAACCTTGATTTGTCGGTTGATTGACCGACCCATCAGACCTTTATTTCCAGATGGTTTTAAAAACGAAGTGCAGGTCATTGCACAGGTGATGTCTTTTGATAAGGACATTGACTCCGATATTCCCGCCTTATTGGGCGCTTCTGCTGCCCTGGCCATTTCCGGCATTCCGTTCAATGGTCCGATTGGTGCCGCCAGAGTCGGTTTTAAAGACGGTGAGTATTTATTAAACCCATCTTTGGAACAGCTGGAAAGCTCACAACTGGATCTGGTGGTCGCCGGTACTGATAAAGCCGTTTTAATGGTTGAATCTGAAGCAGACTTATTAACGGAACAACAAATGTTGGGTGCCGTCAATTATGGTCATGAACAGATGCAAGTGGCCATTGATGCCATCAAAGAAATGGCTGCTGACGTGGGTAAACCACGCTGGGAATGGCAAGCACCACAAGCCAATGAAGAATTACCGAACGCCATTACATCTGAATTCGGTGCAGATATCGAAGCGGCTTTCGCCAATCAAGTCAAAGAAGATCGCTATAATGCATTGGCACAATTACGTGAGAATGTCATCAATCATTTTTGCCCTGAAGGGGAAGAGGCACCCAAATATGAGGCCAAAGAAGTGGCTGAATCACTGGGTCAATTGGAAAAACAGCATGTGCGACGTAAGATCATCACCGGTGCGAAACGCATCGATGGTCGTGACAAGGATCAGGTTCGACCGATTCATGTCGAAGTGGGTTTCTTGCCCCGGGCCCATGGCTCAGCATTATTTACCCGCGGCGAAACCCAGGCAATCGTTGCCACCACGTTAGGTACCGGACGAGATGCACAACTGATTGACGGCATTGAAGGCGAAACCAAAGACGATTTCATGCTACATTATAATTTTCCACCATTCTGTGTCGGTGAAGCCGGTTTTATGGGTGGCCCGAAACGCCGTGAAATTGGCCACGGTCGCTTAGCAAAACGTGGCTTAATGGCAGTCGTGCCAAAAGAAGATGATTTTCCGTACGTGAAACGTATCGTTTCTGAAATCACCGAATCAAACGGCTCCAGTTCCATGGCCTCAGTTTGCGGTTCATCTTTATCAATGATGGACGCCGGCATTCCTTTAAAAGCGCCGGTGGCCGGTATTGCCATGGGCTTAATCAAAGAAGGTGATGATTTTGCGGTATTATCCGATATTCTGGGCGATGAAGATCACCTGGGCGATATGGATTTTAAAGTGGCCGGTACCGAAGACGGTATCACTGCTTTGCAAATGGACATTAAAATTGAAGGTATTACCCCCGAAATTATGGAAATTGCCTTACATCAAGCCACTGCCGGTCGCCAATTCATTCTCGGCGAAATGAACAAAGTCATTTCATCACCACGGGAAGAAATGTCGGCGTATGCGCCACGACTTGAAACCATTCAGGTTAACCCCGATAAAATCCGTGATATTATCGGTAAAGGCGGCGCCACCATCCGTGCGCTGACCGAAGAAACCAACACCACCATCGATATTGATGATGATGGCACCGTGACCATTGCCGCCATTAATCAGGAAGACGGTGATCTGGCCAAGAAGCGCATTGAAGACTTAACCGCTGAAGTTGAAGTCGGCGCCATTTACGAAGGTAAAGTGGTTAAGATTATGGACTTCGGTGCATTCGTGAACTTGTTGCCCGGACAGGACGGTATGGTTCATATCTCTGAAATTTGCCACGAACGGGTCGCTAAAGTCACCGACAAAATGTCCGAAGGTGATATTGTTCGGGTGAAAGTGTTAGAAGTGGACAAACAAGGTCGTGTGCGTTTGTCGATGAAGGCATTATTAGATAAGCCCGAATAAGATCAGTTATTTCTAAGCTAAAAAACCCGCCGATCGGCGGGTTTTTTGTGTCAGACGTAAAGATATTTTTAGATTTCCCAGCCCAGTTTTTTGGCTAACTTGTCGGCTTTCTTTTGGTATTTTTGGGCTTTTTTCGGGTTGTTTGATTTGTTTTGCAGGCGGGCTGCGGTTTGGTACCAGAGTACAGTCTCCGGTCGGTCATCGGCATAGTTGTCTAACAATGTCAGGGCGTACTGAATTTCTGCAGTGTTATCACTGTTTTCTGACAGCCATTCGGCGTAATTTAACTGGGCATCTAGATCACCAGCTTCAGCAGCTTGTGCCATCCAGTATTGAGCTGGGTGTCCGGTATGGTTCATCTTTGGATTTGCTTTAAAAATAAGTGCCAATCGCCGAGCCGCTTGCGGATGGTTATTTTCTGCCGCCAGCATTAACCAGCGAATGCCTTTGTCTTTATCCTGGTAGTTGTCTTTGCCACTATAAAGGTTATTACCAAGATGGTATTGCGCATCGACTTGGCCGCTTTGGGCTGCTTTGAATAAATGTTCATTTATGAGCAGTTGATCTGCGGGCGCATCGGATGCCGTTGTGACAGGACTGTTTTCATCGAAGGCCATTGCTAAATAAAAATGAGCATCAGGATGGCCTTTGTCAGCTAATGACTGTAATTCATTTATTCTTTCTTGATATAAATCCTGATACTTTTTGGCATCATGTCCTATTTGGAACTGCATGGTTTGGATGCCGGAGACCGGATAGGGTTCTATACCTGGTTTAAAATCAACATCAAAACGAAAACCACGAAAAGCTTTCAGTGTGGTTTCTTCGAATTCACCTTTTGGGAAACTATCAATAATTACCGGCCTGCGTAACGAGCCATCGGGATGAATTTCAAAAGAGGCTTTAACCCAGCCCTGTATACCTTTGCGAAGTGCGCTTTTTGGATAGTACGGTGCTTTTCGTTTAATAGGAGTTACCGTGTAATCAGAACTGTTGAATGTGAGATTGTCACTTTTGGCGGATCTTTGACCGGTTTTAGTTTCAGGTGGCGCCCATAATTTTTTTATCGCTTCATCGCCGTATTGATTTTGGAGGGTTTGAGCCTGTTGCCTGGCTTCGGTCAATTGTTCGGCAGAGAGGTTACCTTTGATTGTGTCCTGTAAAGCCTGTAATTTTGTGTCTTTGCTGGGTTTAGCTAAGCTGGCCCAGGCAAAGGCCTGCACTGGGTTCTTTTCAATGCCCTGGCCTAAGAAATGCATCACAGCTAGATTGTGTTGGGCTTCATGGTGACCCAGTTTGGCCAGTGCCTGGTATTCGCTGAGTGCTTGGTCGTAGTTTTGGTTTTCATAGGCTTCACCGGCATCTAAAAAGTCGGCAAAAGCACAAGAAGTAAAAGCCAATAATAATAAAATTAAAGTGTTTTTCATATACGTCCTCTCTTATGTAATGAAACTAATTATAGTGAGGGTATTCATTTAAAGAGTTGATTGAGTTCACGTTTTCGGTCTTAAAGGATTAATTGTCTGAGGACATTTTTGGGCGGGCATATCTTGATTGGTGGTGCCTGTCCCGGACTGAGGTTTTTTTCTCTGATTCGATGTGACGGTATTCAGAATTAACGGTGTATTCTGGTTCAGGCCTGATTCTGTCATCATCGGCTATGTAAATGACCCAGTAATAATCAAAAGAACTTTTGGTTTGTCTGACATAAGCCACGCCAATTTCATTCTGAGGTTTGTAGAAAGGTTCTTCGCCCAGTAACAGACGGCGATGGTTTTTGCTGTTTAATAATTGCTGTAAAGTTTCTTTGGCATTATTTTCACCGGCCGCCAGGGCTTCCACTTGGTTGCCTAAGACAGGATAGACTTCACTCAAGGCGTAACCTTTTTTACGCAATAACTGATTAGGTGTTTGGTATCCGATATTGTGCATAATCATATTGTGTTCACTGAGCAATGTGGCTTTGTGCACAGCGATTTGTGTCAGTTTAGCATTACAGCGAATAACGGCTCTTGACTGTTGAGGATGCTGACGGATGAGTTCGGCCAATTTAACAGCTTGTGGGTTGTTGCCACAAGCTGTTTCGGATAAGGCAGGTGTGCAAAGCCCAATACATCCCAAAACCAGTAAGAAGTTAAATGGTAATTGTATCGGAAGGAACATGCTTATTTATTAAGCTTTTCCAAAATCGGCGCAATAATTTCCATCGGCATGGGAAAGACGATGGTGGAGTTTTTCTCGCTGCCAATATCACTGAGGGTTTGCAGATACCGTAATTGCATGGCGCCGGCGGATTCGGTCATTTCTTTGGCGGCTTCAACCAGTTTGGCGGCGGCCTGTTGTTCACCATCGGCTAAAATTACTTTAGCACGACGTTCTCGTTCGGCCTCGGCCTGGCGGGCAATGGCGCGAATCATGGACTCATCGAGGTCAACGTGTTTAATTTCCACGTTGGCCACTTTAATGCCCCAGGCATTGGTTTGTTTATCCAGTATTTCCTGAATATCGGCATTCAGAGAATCGCGTTCGGCCAGCATTTCATCAAGCTCATGTTTACCGAGCACGGAGCGTAGGGTGGTTTGAGCCAGCTGACTGGTGGCATCATGGACTTTTTCCACGGCGATAATGG
>CAZWVE010000146.1:0-4692 GCA_964636925.1 uncultured Marinicella sp. | reverse complement strand
CAATGCGGTCTGAATTATTGGCCGCTGTCAGGAAATAACGTTTTGAGCTGTCCCAACCACCGTCATGCAAGAATCGGGCCGCACCAATGGTGGTGACCGACAAATTATCAACGTCATTATAGTTCACCAATAAAATCTTACCGGTTTCTTTGACATTAACAATAAACTCAGGATGGTTATGAGAGGCGACAATGGCTGCCACACGTGGCTCGGGATGATACTCTTGAGTGTCCACGGTCATACCACGGGTAGAGACCACTTTTTTGGGTTCTAAGGTGTCGCCGTCCATAATCACATATTGCGGTGGCCAATAAGCACCGGCAATCGCCAGTTTATCTTCAAAGCCTTTGTATTTAGAAGTTTCCACAGAACGGGCCTCTAAACCTATTTTAATGGTTGAGACGATTTTCGGCGGATTCATGTACATATCAATCATGTCGATTTTAGCATCACGACCAATGGTGAAAGCGTAACGACCTGACGCCGATGGGCGGGTGATGTGGACTGCATAACCGGTGTCCAAAATGGAGACAATCTCTTTTGAATCACCATCAATAATAGCTACCTGACCGGCATCACGTAAGGTCACGGCGAAGAAGTTCTCAACATCGTAATCATGCTGTTTGGTTTTTGGTCGATCTTCAGGTTTAACATGCAGGACCCAGGATTCTTTCATCTCAGATAAGCCCCACTCAGGCGGTGCCGGTGGTTCATGTTGTAAGAATCGGGCCAAAATGTCGATTTCTTCATTGGTGAAGTCACCGGATGTACCCCAGTTTGGCATACCGGCAGGCGAACCGTAGGTAATTAAGGTTTTCAGGTAATCAGAGCCTTTTTCACGGGTAATATCCGTGGTTAACGGTTTACCTGTGGCACCTTTACGTAACACACCGTGACAACCGGCACAGCGCTCGAAATACGTTTTTGTGGCATATTCAAACTCTTCTTTGGACATGGCCGGACCATCTGAGTCCACCATTTGTTTGGTGACAGCGGGATCAATGCCGGAAGGCGATCCCTGATATTTGATTTCTGATTCACTGGTACCTGGATGGGTTACCGGGGCACCGGTGGCGACTTCTTTTTCTTCGTCTTTGGCACGAATGGCAGCCACTTCAGCGGCACTGACCCGATAGCCTTCATTACCCCAACTGTGGGTAACATACGTGAGGATATTGGCAATTTGCTCGTCATTTAAATAAGCCAGGTTAGGCATAACGGCATTGTATTTTACGCCATTAACGGTAATTTCACCGGTTTGACCGTGCAATACAGTGCCAATGGCACGTTCTTTATCGGCCAACAAGTAATCTGATTGTGCCAATGGCGGAAAAACAGCATTCATGCCTTTGCCATCGGGTTGGTGACAGGCAACACAGTGAATACCGTATAGTTTTTCACCTTCGGCTATTTGTGTGCTTAAATCGGTTTTACCCGTGTTCATTTCAGCTTTATGGGCAGCTAACGGATCTTTGTCAGCGGCTTTGTCGGCTTGGTCCGCGCAAGCAGGTAAGGCGATGACCAGACCGGCGATTAACAGACTTTGCTTTAGTTTAATCATGGTTTCTAACTCCTGATATTAAAAAATCATTGTTCCGAATTCGTGTTGACACTCTTTCAATCAAGTATTGTATGTTTTGCCATAAGGACTTCATTGATGTAAGTCAACTGATGGTAAATATTGAAGAATTTTATCTTACCATCTGATTACCATTGATGCGAGTAAGATATTGAAAAATAACGCGAAGATTGGGTTAATGCATTGATTATGGGGTCTTCTGCATCGAAATTACGGACTTGTTGCCACAACCAGTAGGTTTTATCGGTGAGGTTATTGACACCCAGTTGCAGGCGAGATTGGGGGGTAAAATGGTAGCTGGCCAGCCAGTCAAAAACAGCATAACCCGGTGTTTGGAATAAATTGTCACTGCTTAAGTCAATGTCATCCTGTGCGGCACTAAAACGGCCATAGAAACCCATGTGCCATTTGTTATTGGCACTGTTCCATAAAACAGATAACACCGCGTTGGGTGGCGACACCGAATTCAGGGGTTGGTTATTGGTTTTGTTTTCACCTTCGGTCCAAGACAAGGCCGCATGGGTTTGCCACTGGTCATTAATAAGCCATTGATGGTCCAATTCAAAACCGTGAATTTGTGCTTTCGCGATATTCTGGGATTGAAACAGCAATGCCTGGGTGTCAGGATCAATGCCCAACGGTGCACGAGACACAATCAAATCATTATACTCATTATAAAAGCCGCTCATCGTTAATCGCTGATTGGGTAAAATTAATCGATACCCCAGTTCATAACCATTGGATGTTTCACTTTTCAAATCAGGGTTCGGAATGGAGCGGTAATTAAACAGGGCTATATTAAAGCCGATATTAACATCTTCAGCCGGTGGTGCGCGAAAGCCGCGCACATACTGGGCATAAACACTGCTGTAATCACTTATTTGATACAGTAAGCCGATTTTTGGTGAAAAATCCGACTCATCAATATCCACCACTTCAATGTCTTCGGCATTATTATCAAACAAGGCATCACGGGTCGGGTCTAAATCATAACGATCAAATCGAACCGCAGGAATTAACGTCCAACGGTCATTTAAATCAATTTCATCATGAATAAAAACACCCAATTCCTTGACATCCGTTAAGGGAAAATCCCGAAATGGGAACACCTCACCCAATAAGACGTTGGTACTGACACCGGTACTGAGGTTAGTTTCCAGGGCATCACGGTATTCAGCAACGTCGGTTTGGGTCAATTCAAGGCCATAAATAAGTCGGTGTGACCACGAGCCGGTCTGAAATTGTTTGGTGAAATTCACCTCCATACCCTGAGCGCGCTGCTCAAAACTAAAAACCCGGTCTTGCCGTAAGGGTGTGCCACGACGTGAAAAACGCCGCTCAGTGGTTTTTTGTAAAAAATCGGTATCGGTGTGGTAAAGGCGTATTAAACCATCATCGGCCCAGCGCTTATTGAGCATAAAATCATAAGTGACACTGAATTTTTGTGATTCGCTGCGATCATCGCCGGCCAGTGCGGTGGTATTGGCGAATCGTCCCTGGCCAATGAACGAGTGAATTTGGGTTTTTTGGTGACGTTGTTGTGCCTGCAGGTTAAACGATAACTGATGGCCCGGCACTATATCGGTGACCCATTTGCCGAATACGGACTGCTGATCCCAGTCTGCATGGTCTTCTGCCAATGAACTTGGTCGTTGTATACCTTTACCATCACGTTGATTAATATTAAAAATCAGGCCATTATTTTCACCATTCCAGGCGTGGGTATAGGTGCCATGACGACCATTATACTGGCCATTAAAACCCAATCTGAATTGTTGCCAATGGTTATCGTCGGCGACTAAATCTTGTGGGTTCCAGGTATGAATGCTGACGATACCGCCCAGGGCGTTACTGCCATACAGGGTGGAAGCAGGACCTTTGAGAACTTCAATGCTGCTAATAACCGAGACATCAGGATACTGTGCAGTGGCAAAAGAATATGAGCCGATATCAAAGGCCTTGGCATTGGGTACACCATCGACTTCCACGGCCACCCGATTACTGCCAATGCCGCGAATATTAATGCCCGACGTGCCAAAACGATTACCGGCATCTTCGATATTGATATTGGTTTCATAACGCAACACCGCGGCCATATCCTCGCTTTGGGTTTGCTGAATGGTCTCGGCACTGATAACAGCCACATCAGCGGCCACTTCTTGTAATTGACGCGCCTGTTTGTAGGCCACCACAATCATGGGACTTAAGGCGGTGGCTGTATCATTTTGTGGGTTATTTGTCTCGGGGTCGTCCTGGGCAAAGCTGGTGCCTGCAAGCAGTAATAAACTGGCTGTTTGGCTTATTCTTTTCATCACTCTTGGTCAAATCTAAAAAAGTGATACAGTTTAAGGGATTTGATTATTTAATAAATGACTTTTGTCAATTTGTGCTGATTTTTTCGTTCAATAAGTTTTAATAGCTGTTGGCTCATGGTCATGCTTAAGGCCAAAAGCTGAGACTCATCGGGATCCAGTGCCGCTAAAAAGTTTTTGACATACAAGCCCAATTCAGTATTACCCCGACTGTCTAAACGCCGGCTAAAAAATAAGCCGTCGGCGTCTTCTTTCTGGCTGATTAATTCCAAGAGGGTGTAAACATCTGTGGATAGCGACAAATCAACCTGGCGGGGAACCGATGACACTGTTAATTTTTGTTGATGTAAGTGCAATGAAAAATCAATGTAAGCATCTTTTATGGTTACGGCAATAACATGGTTACTTAAAAAATCCAAACGATTGTCTTTTAAAGCGGTGGCAAAAAAATGGTTTAAGGCGCGCTCAATGATAAAGTATTGGGCGGGTTTAGGGATATGTTTCATGGGCAAAGCCAGGAGCCCGGGTAGTTGGGGGGTTGATGGTTTTAGTTGTTTTTGCTGAGTTGTGTCCATAGCGTATCAATGTGTTGTTGAAAAGATTCAGAATACTGAATGGGTCGCCCCCAGGTTCGGGAGGTTTCTGACGGCCATTTATGTGTGGCATCGAGCCCCATTTTACCGCCCAAGCGACTTTCAGGACTGGAAAAATCCAGATAATCGACCGGTGAGCGCTCAATAATAAAACTGTCTCTGGCCGGATCGGCACGGGTGCTGATGGCCCAGATAACGTCTGACCAAA
>CAZWVE010000145.1:0-4742 GCA_964636925.1 uncultured Marinicella sp. | reverse complement strand
TAATTGTTATTGGTCGTAAAATTCAACCACACCGGTGGAAATGTTATAACAGGCACCGACAATTTCCAGTTTTCCAGAACCCAAAGCGTCTTCCAAAATATCTGAAGAGGCCAATAACTGATCCACCGACTTGAGGACATTGGCTTTCACAGCCTGAGAAACGGTGACATTTTCCACACCGGCCAAATCAGTTAAGGGAGTTACCGCCGGTTTAATACGGCGAACAATGGATTGGATATGATGCGAAACCGCACCGGGTTGCCTGATGTCATTCAAAGTGGCGGTCACCGCACCACATTCAGTATGACCCATAACCACCACCAGCGGCGTACCAAATTCAGCCACCGCGAACTCAATACTGCCAATTAGTGAAGGCGCGACAATATTACCGGCCACCCGAATCACGAACAAATCACCCAAACCCTGATCAAACACCAACTCCGCTGGTGCCCGTGAATCGGAACAACCTAAAATGACCGCAAAAGGTTTCTGGCCCTGCGTCAATTCCATGCGTTTTTGGCCACTAATCTCACCACTGGGACTTTGGTGCTCATCAATAAAACGTTGGTTGCCGGCTTTTAGTTTCGCCAGGGCTTGCTGGGCTTTTTTCATAGCATGGACTGGTGTGAAAGGGCTTATTATACAGTGCTTTAAAACAATTCTCAGTGACTGTATAAAAGAAATTATTTAATCAATAATCTGAAATTGGGTTAGCTGCCAGTCAATAAAAGGCATTTGCTGAATTTCTGCCTGAATGTGTCTCGACTGGGCTGTTATCAGCTCAACCTGAACGGTCTTAAATTGTATGAAATTTTGGTAACTGCCGGATTTCAGCTGCAACCCATCCGACTGCAATCCGTGTTCTGCAGCAATTAAATCGATGGCGACCTGGTAATAGTTATCAGTTTCAGGCAACATCACAGCCAATGCCATTAGCGCAACCAAAACAGCCGTCAGAATTTTAATTTTATGGGTCATGGTTTTTTTAAATTATCCAGCGATTGTAATTATTATAAAGTCATAAACCTATTTATTAAAGCGTTTCAACAATCCCGCTCAAACAAACATGTACAAATGTGCCGCAGTTACTGTGGATTTAAATTGAAAAATATAATTTCACCGCCATACATACAGGGTTTTCTTCTCACTAATCTTCAGCATGAAACTGACACTGCAAAAACTGGTTGATAATAAACTTTTTGAATGGTCTGTGGTGGCGGTCATTATTATTTCTGCTTTATTGATTGGCGCCAAAACCTATCGCCTGTCACCACTGGCAGAACAGATTATTTTATTTGCAGACTGGGCCGTCACTTTATTTTTTCTGGCCGAAATCATGGCTCGTTTTATTGCTTGTGACAATAAAAAACGGTTTTTTAATAACGGCTGGAATGTTTTTGACACCTTGATTGTGGTGGTCAGCCTGATCCCGATTCAGGATTCAGAAATGGCCTTGCTGGGCCGGTTGGTGCGTGTCTTTCGCGTTCTGAGGATGGTCTCGATTATTCCCGAGCTGCGCATTTTAATCAATTCTCTGCTCAAAGCCATGCCACAGCTTTCCTACGTCATGCTGTTAATGTTTATTATCTTTTACATTTACGGCGCTGTCGGCAGCTTTTTCTTTGCGCCAATCAACACGGTGTTGTGGGGAGATATTGCCACAAGTATGTTAACACTGTTTCGGGTCATGACCTTTGAGGACTGGACCGATGTCATGTATGAAACCATGACTGTTTACCCGTTAAGTTGGTCTTTTTATATCAGTTTTATATTTTTTACGGCTTTTGCGTTTCTTAATATGGTGATAGGTATCGTGGTTAATGTACTGGATCAGGAAAAGGCCGCTTATGAAAAATTACATGCGACCAGTGCAAATAAACTGAGTCAGCTGGACCGTATAGAGAATGAGCTTACTGAATTGAAATCCCTGATCAAGAAACAGCAGCCCAACGAGTCTGACCGGATTTAAAACAGACATGTGAAATGTCGCCATTTGCCGTTAATTGTGCCGATTTCTTTAATTTTAACGTTGAAAATGATAGAATTGTGCGTCTGTTAATTAGCATTTTTTCGATTAACATCCCTTCTTTTAATTTAAACACAAACTATTTATGGAAATTAGAGCTTTTGAACGCGATAAAGATTTACACAATGTACTGACCCTTAATGAAAAGCTGGTCGAGTTACTCAGCCCGATGACAGCCAATCAGTTTGACAACATCAACGAAGACAATTCCTACGTGCTGGTGGCAGAAGAAGACGGACAATTTGCCGGTTTTTTTATGCTGGTCAAATCCAATGCCGATTATGAAAGTGAGAATTTTCGCTGGTTTCAAAAGCGCTTTGATAATTTTATTTATGTTGACCGGGTGGCTGTAGCCAAAGAATTCCGCGGTCGTGGAATCGGTAGTGAATTTTATCAGCGCGCTTTTCGCTATGCTGAGAAAAACAACATTGACTATATGTTTGCTGAAATTCACATGGATCCACCCAATGAAAAGTCGTTGTCTTTTCATGACAGTTTGGGTTTTGTCGAAGAAGGCACTGCCACGCTCAAAGGCGATCACCATTATTCATTACAAAAAAAGGTTTTTAACCAGGCCGCTGAAAAGTCTGCCTAATTGTAGGCTTACAACGATTTAGCCATGGCTTCAATGCCTGACAATGTCATGGGGTACATGCGCCCATCCACCACTTTTTTTAAAATCTGGGTTGAATGGGTGTACTCCCAATAGTCTTGTCGAATGGGGTTCAGCCAGGCATGCTTCGGCCATTTGTCCAATAACCGCTGCAGCCAAATCAATCCCGCTTCCTGATTCATATGTTCCACCGAGCCACCGGCATGGGTCAGCTCGTAAGGTGACATGGCGGCATCGCCCACGAAAATCACACGATAGTCCTCACCATAGGTGTTTAATACATCATAGGTATTCAGCGGTTGGTCCCAGCGACGGCTGTTATCACGCCACAAATGTTCATAGACACAATTATGGAAATAATAGTATTCCAGGTGTTTAAATTCACTGCGCGCCGCCGAGAACAATTGCTCCACCTGTTCAATGTGGTAATCCATGGAACCACCCACATCAAAGAACATCAACAATTTTACGGCGTTATGTTTTTCAGGGCGCATTTTCAAATCCAATAAGCCGGCATTTTTAGCGGTTGAGCGAATGGTGTCATCTAAATCCAACTCTTCAGCGGCACCGGTGCGGGCAAAATGGCGTAAATGTCGCAACGCCATCTTAATCGAGCGGGTGCCGATCTCCACATCGCCACTTAAATTCTTAAACTGGCGTTTTTCCCAGACTTTTGCTGCTCTTTGGTGCCGACCGGGCCCGCCGATGCGTACCCCTTCAGGGTTATAGCCACCATGACCAAAAGGTGAAGTACCACCGGTACCAATCCATTTATTACCGCCCTGATGTTTACCCTGCTGTTCTTCCAGTCGTTTTTTCAAAGTTTCCATGAGTTTATCGAAACCACCCAGGGCTTCAATCTGTGCTTTTTCTTCATCTGTCAGGTTATTCACCCATTCAGGATTGAGCCAATCATGGGGAATCAAAAATTCCTCTAAACCCTGCACCATCTCCAGGTTATGAAAATAATGCCCAAAGGCCTGATCAAAACGATCAAAATGCTGCTCATCTTTAACCATACACAGCCGGCTTAGCAGGTAAAAATCATCAATCGAAGCAAACACCACCTGCTTATCCAGGGCTTCCAACAGCGTTAACAACTCTTTCACCGTCACCGGCAAACCGGCCTTTTTTAATGTATAAAAAAAATCTATCAGCATAAATTTACGCTTCGCGACGCATCATAAAAGCCAGTTTCTGCAACATTTCCACATCTTGCTCGTTTTTTAACAAGGCACCATATAAAGGCGGAATGGCTTCTTTAATGCTTTTATTTCTCAAGGTTTCCAATGGAATGTCATCGGCCACCAAGAGTTTAATCCAGTCAATCAACTCCGAGGTAGACGGTCTTTTCTTTAAACCGGGAATGTCGCGTACTTCAAAAAAGGTCTCTAATGCGGCATTTAATAAGTCCTTTTTCAAATCCGGAAAGTGCACCTGAATAATCGCCTGCATGGTTTTCTTATCGGGGAAACGGATGTAATGGAAAAAACAGCGGCGCAAGAAAGCATCAGGCAATTCCTTTTCATTGTTACTGGTGATAATAATAATCGGACGTTGTTTCGCCGTGATGGTTTCACCTGTTTCATAGACACTGAACTGCATTTTATCGAGCTCCACCAATAAATCATTGGGAAATTCAATATCTGCCTTGTCAATCTCATCAATCAGTAAAACCACTTGTTCATCACTGGTAAACGCTTCCCAGAGCTTGCCGGGTTTAATGTAGTTTTTGATGTCATGAACTTTATCATCACCCAATTGCGAATCCCGTAGCCGCGACACCGCATCGTATTCATACAGGCCCTGTTGCGCTTTGGTGGTGGATTTGATGTGCCAGCTAATTAATTGTTTGCCCATGGCCGCCGCCACTTCTTCTGCCAGCATGGTTTTGCCGGTACCCGGCTCACCTTTGATGAGTAAAGGTCGCTGTAAAGTCACGGCCGCATTCACGGCCAATTGCAAATCATCCGTGGCCACATAATTGTCACTACCGGTAAATTTAGTCATGGTCCTCTGTATTTATTACAAACCGTCTATTCTAACAAGAAACCATTATTGTTTGCTTAAATGGCTTATTAAGGTCGTTTTTTAGTTATTTCT
>CAZWVE010000144.1:0-4743 GCA_964636925.1 uncultured Marinicella sp. | reverse complement strand
ACCAACCACACACGCCTCACATAATTCCACCTGCAATTCATCCATGGCTGCAATCATGTCATTAAACTCACTGTTTTTATCATAGGCGTAGGTGCGGGTAATATCAGCGGCATAGCCGTTGTGATTTGCCCCGGCATCAATCAAAAACGTACGGTGGTTTGCGGGTTTGTCTGTGGCCTGATATTGGTAATGCAAAACCGCCGCGTTTTCATTCAGTGCCACGATATTGCCATAAGGCATTTGATTTTGGGATTGTCGGCAGGCCTGGAGATAAGCGGCATTAATGTCATATTCACTGGCACCGGCATAAAAAGCCTCGGCTGCAGCCGCATGGCCTTTGAGCGCCCGTTGATTGGCCTGAGCGATACAGTTAATTTCATAGGCTGTTTTTTGTACCCGTGAAAAATGCAAATGAGCCAATAGTTTTTCCGGGTTGGTTGCGGTTTCTGCCATTGGTTGCCAGCTGCGATCACCAATCCAGGCGTGATTCAATTGACCGTTAACCGCGGGCATTTCCGACTGGTGATGAATCACAAGAAGATTAAAATGACGTGCCCAGTCGGCACCGCTGCGATCTTCAATTTTATGCCAAAAATCAGCCGGTTGAGACAAGTACAAGGTGGGCTTTTGACCCGGAACAATGTGCAATAAGCTGTGACTGATGTCGGTTTCGGGCACCCACCAGTTAAAGTGAGGATTAACCTGATGAGGCGGTGCATGGTCATCCAAAAAATAGTTTTCAGGGTGGCCTGAATAGATCCACAGTCCATCGTATCCGGTGGCGTTTAAAGCGGCTTCTGTGGCGGCTTGAATGGTTGCTAAATGATCTTGATAAGCGGTCATGGAAAACTCCTGTTTTAATCAGCCAATCGGAAAAACCGTTGACTGTTGCGAAGGGTATGGTTAATAAATTCGTCAGTTGCACAGTTTAATTGTTGTGCAATGAATTGGGCAATATGAGGTAGATATTTGGGTTCGTTGCGACGGCTTTTGGGTTTCGGTTTGAGGTTGCGTGGTATTAAATACGGGGCATCGGTTTCAATCAGAAAACGATTTAAAGGAATGTTGTGAATTAACTGCAATAAGTGTTGACCACGGCGCTCATCGCAAACCCAGCCTGTGATACCGATGTGGCAGTCTAAATCCAGATAATCATAAAGTGCCTGCTGGTTGTCAGTAAAACAATGCACCACCACATCACTGAGTTGATCACGGTATTGTTTTACAATGGGTAAAAAATCCACATGGGCTTCTCTTTGATGTAAAAACATTGGCAGACCGGTTGCAACGGCCAATTCGATGTGGGCTTCAAAGGATTTGATTTGGTCGGATCTGGGTGAAAAGTCGCGGAAATAATCCAAACCGGTTTCGCCCACTGCCACCACTTTATCATCAGTCAGCAGTTCACTTATTTCTGTCATAACCGTGGCATTAAAGTCTTTGGCATGATGGGGATGAATACCCGCGGTGGCATAACAACAATCGCCATAATGATGAGCCAATGCAATGGCTTTTTGTGAACATCGCAGGTCAGAGCCGGTAATAATAAACGCTTCTACGCCGGCTTCTCTGGCCTCTGCAATGACCGTATCACGGTCCTTATCAAAGCTGTCGTGGGTTAAATTGGCGCCAATATCAATCATGGTTCAGAGTTAATTCAGTCAAAATGCCTTAGTATAATGGACTCACTTAATAATATATATGTGCAACCCATGAAAACCACAATATCATATCTAATATTCATGCTGATGTCTTTTCAAGTCTCAGCCTTCACCCCTGAATCAGGGCAATACTGGGATCCTGACGAACCGGGCACCGGTTATGCCATAGAAATCCAGGACAATTATTTATACATGACCTTTTATGTCTTTGATGAATACGGCTACCCGGTCTGGTATGCCTCCGGTGGCTTTTTAGACGGCAATTCAAGCTATGAGGGCTTATTGGCCTATTTTACCGATGGTCAATGTCTGGGCTGTTATTGGCAAGAAAGCAGCGGTGAAGATTCGGGATACGGTTATGTTGAAATTGAATTCTTAACTGAAACCACCGCTGAACTCACCATTCTGGGCGTCACCAAAACCATCGAACGTTTTAATTTCTTCCTGGGCGATGAACTGCAAAAAATGCGCGGTGAATGGCAGGTCATCATTGATGCTTCACAATATACCGACAGCAATACCTATCCCTATTTTTCTGATGTTATGTTGTTTGAACAAGTCGAACGTTATCAGGGTGATCGGCTGGTGACAGGTTGTCGCTCTGAAAGTACGGTCTATTATCATTATTGCACCACGCGTGCTTTACAGAATAATGATTTAGCGGCACTTTATGACGAAGACTATGATGAGCTGGTGGCGGTCATGCGTGATGATGCGGATTATTATTTGGCCTATTATTTAAAAACAGGCACTGATCAATTTGATGGTATGGCCTATTCTTATCGCGTCGGTAGTGAACCGGATTTAAGTCTTGACGGTTTTTCGGTGCGGGGCTTTCGCTCAGCCAGCAAAACTTTTGTGGATGAGGGTGTTGGTCCTTCCGTGGCCGGTGAAATTGGCCGCAATAAAGGCCACCTGATGCAAACCAATTCGGGCCTGGCTCGATATTTACCAACCCGCACTGCCACCACTGAAAAATCCAGTCAAAAATTAACGGACTCAACGGCGTTAGACAGCGAAACACAACGACGTATACTGAATACCCTGAAAAAACTGGAGCAACAAGTCCAGTAGTCATGATGTGACAAGCTGTGAATAGATGCCTGTTCGCAGCTTGTCTCTTATCTTTAAAAACTTGACTTTAATCAAATAGGTTTTTTTATTTTATTGCTAAACTAAACGGATGTTATGTTAGTTTAGGATCGTTCCCGGTCATGGTTGAAGAACAGGATATTAATGAAATTAAGCAGCAATTAATGGCGCGGCAACAAAAACTGGCGGCCTTGATTCGGCCGACTGCTTTATCTGCTCAGAGCAAACACAAAAAATCCGTCGATCAACAAGCCCAATTAGAATGGTCACAAATCAATAAGGCTTTGGCACGCATTGAGGCCGGTACTTATGGCCAGTGTGTGGTTTGTGGTGAAACCATCGACAGCCTGCGCTTAAATGCCTACCCCCATTCCCCTTTTTGTCGCAGTTGTGTCAGTCCCTAAATACACTTTTTAATCGTCATTGTCGGGAAAATAGTCATCTAAATCATCGTCCAGATGCCATTCTTTAAGTTTTGGTCGATCAATGTGGCGGGTTTTCCAGGCCAAAAACAGTCCGGTCAATAAGCCAAATAAATGTGATTCCCATGAGACCCCCGCTTCAGTGGGAAAAATCCCCCAAATCATATAACCATATAAAAAAGCGATGATGAGGGAAATGCCCATACTTTGCAGATCTTTCTTTAAAAAACCGCTGGCAAATAAATAACTTAATAAGGCGTAGAATAGGCCGCTGGCACCAATGTGATTGGAACCGCGCGCCAGCAGCCATACCAGTGAACCTGTGATGATTACAGCCAGAATTAATACCCGTTTTGCCACGTTCGGGTAGTTACCAAATAAAGCCACCGTGGTGAGAAATAAGGGTAGCGTGTTATTGATTAAATGCGACCAGCTGGCATGTAAAAAAGGCATGGTTAGAATGCCCAAAAGTCCCTCAATGGTGCGGGGCTTATTGCCATAATAAGCCAGGTCAAAAGCCGGTGACAGTAAAAAAACCAGCCAAACAATGGCCACCAACCAGCCCGCAAAGCGCATGGCTTTGGGCCATTGATGCCAGCGGGCACGGGCATAATCAGGATCTAAGTGAGGAATTTTCACGATTATTCGGTGTTGCTATTTAATGAATTTTGGTAAAAATCCGCTTGCCCGGACGGCCGGGTTTTAAAGCGTTTATGCAACCATAAGTACTGTTCCGGTGCTTGTGTGACCATATCTTCAATACCCCGGTTAATGCGGTCAGTATCGGCTTGGGCATCCTGACCGGGAAAATCAGTCAACGGTGGCGACAGGGTTAATTGATAATAAGGTGGTGTATTGATTCGCTTCACAGCATAAAATAGCACCCGGGCGCCGCTTAAACGGGCCAATTGATGGGTAGCCGTGATGGTACTCGCCGGTATCTTAAAAAAAGGGGAAAAGACCGAATGACCGCGGCGATAATCCTGATCCGGTGCGTACCAAATAACACCACCTTTTTTCAGGTATTTAACTATGCTTTTTAAGCGATCGCGGCTAAACATGTCTTTGGCATACGCGGTGCGCGCTTGGGTCACCACATATTCCATCACCGGGTTCTTGTGCGGTCGATAAACACCGGCCACGTCAAAGCGTTGGCATAAAGCACGGCCACCGACATCCAATGCGGTAAAATGGCCGCTCACCAATAACACACCCTGGTTGTTATCCAGACAATCCTGCAAATGCTGTTCACCGGTAATGGATAATTGATCAAACAACCGGTTTGAACGGTGAAAAAAAGCATATAAGGTTTGGCTGACCATATAACCGGTTTCTTTATAATTGGCTTTAATGAGGCGTTGTTGCTGCTGTTGAGTGAGCCCGGGAAAACAGGCGCGGATATTGGCACTGATAATGCCTTTACGAAGCTTCAGCACCGGACCCATCAGCCAGCCGAAAAAGCCACCAATCATACGCAGAGCGCGGTAGGGCAGTTGTGCTATCAGCCATAACAGGGCATAGATAAACCATGCCGGAAAATATCGCCAGAAAGAAGGTCTCATTGGGCT
>CAZWVE010000143.1:3306-4778 GCA_964636925.1 uncultured Marinicella sp. | reverse complement strand
TTTTTTTAATTACCTGTGTCAAAAATTATATTTTATGCAAGCTTTAGCTATTTTTCCACCAATAAATGTCGTAAAAACCGATAAAATGAATTTTTTATATCAAACGACTGTTTGCCAAACAGAGACAGCCAGCGATCAATCAATCAACCCATGTACATGCCACCGTTAACATGTAAGGTCTCGCCGGTAATATAGCGACCGGATTTGCCCGCCAAAAACAACACCGCTTGTGCGATGTCCTCAGTTTCACCCAGTTGTTGTAATGGTATTTTTTCCAGTAAAGCCGACTTATGTTCTGCGGGTAATTCAGCGGTCATATCAGTTTGAATATAACCCGGCGCCACGACATTAACGGTGATACCACGGCCACCCACTTCCTGTGCCAGCGCTTTTGAAAAACCAATCAAACCGGCTTTGGCCGCAGCATAATTACTTTGTCCGGCATTGCCCATAGACCCAATAACAGAACCAATATTAATGATTCGACCGCTGCGGGCTTTCATCATGCCACGTATAAAAGCCTTACTCATACGATAGATGGCCGAAAGATTGGTATCTATAACCCGTTGCCAATCAGCCATAGACATGCGCATCAATAATTTATCTTCGGTGATTCCGGCATTGTTAACTAAAATTTCAGGCAAGCCGACCGAATCTTTTAACTCGCCGACTAATTGCGTGACACTGTCATCACTGGTGACATCCAGCACCCGTCCCTGACCTTTATAATCAGCCAAATAATCACTGATTGCCTGAGCGCCTTGTTCACTGGTGGCCGTGCCGATAACTATGGCGCCTGCTTGTGCCAATGTTAAGGCGATGGCTTTGCCGATACCACGGCTGGCACCGGTTACCAGCGCCACTTGTTGATTTAATTGCATATGCACTCCAAAAAACAATTCATGAGAAGATATTCTGATAATTTAATATTTAATTAAAGCTGAACCCCAGGTAAAACCACCACCAAACGCTTCCAACAATAAAATTTCACCCCGTTTAATTTTACCCGAAGTCACTGCTTCATCCAGGGCTAATCCAACAGAAGCTGCAGATGTATTACCGTGTTTATCAACAGTGACAATAACCTGATCCATATCCATATTTAACTTTTTAGCCGTGGCCGCAATAATGCGTAAATTAGCCTGATGTGGGATCAACCAATCCACATCGCTTTTTTTCAGGTCATTGGCCTTTAAGGTTTCGGTGACAATTTTTCCCAAAGTCCGCACCGCTGTTTTAAACACTTCGTTGCCTTTCATGCGGATTTTTAAGCCGCCGTTGGGCTCATTTTTTAGGCCGCTGGAGACACCCACCGTAGCATTTAATAAGTCGTCGTAAGATCCGTCAGCATGCAAGTGTGTTGATAAAATACCCGCTTGTTCTGAAGGCTCTAAAATAATGGCGCTGGCACCGTCACCGAATAACACACAGGTGGACCGGTCGGTCCAATCCACCATGCGAGTCAGGGTTTC
>CAZWVE010000143.1:0-3296 GCA_964636925.1 uncultured Marinicella sp. | reverse complement strand
GTTTCAGCCCCAATCACCAACACTTTTTTGTGCTGACCGGATTGAATAAATTTATCCGCCACAGCCAATGCATAAATGGAACCGCTGCAGGCCGCATTGACATCAAAGGCTGTGATGCCAGGACACCCCAGGGCTTTTTGGACCAAACAAGCGGTACTGGGAAAGACCAGATCAGGGGTGGTGGTGCCCACCACGATTAAATCCAATTCATCGGCTGACATACCGGCCCGTTGCAGAGCTTGTTCGGCAGCCTGTATGGCCAATGTTGACGTGGTTTCACCTTCAACGACAATATGGCGCTGTTTAATGCCGGTGCGATCTTGAATCCATTGATCATCCGTGTCCACCATTTTTTCTAAATCGGCATTGGTCAAAATCTTCTCGGGTAAAGCACTGCCGGTACTTTTGATTCGTGCATAAGTTCTCATTGTGAGTCTCTGTTTATTTCGATAGGTTAAAAGTATTCACATAATCAGCGGTTCGTTGTAAGGCGTGATAAAAAGCCTCACTGTCAGAATGACCATGCGATTTGACTACCAAGCCGTCTAATCCAAGCAGCAAAGCACCATTATAATGCGCCGGATTCAAATGAACAGGTTTTAAACCCGGGATCCAACGGCGCCAATTTATATGCGGACTTGTATGCTGTAAACTTTTAATGAGTCCTTCACAGGCCTTTAACGTGATATTGCCGACAAAGCCGTCACAACAAATAACGTCATAACGACCGTTAAATAGATCACTGCCTTCACAAAAACCGACATAATTTATCGCAGATTGTTGTAACAGCCGGTCTGCCTGCTGAATGGTGTCATGGCCTTTAATGTGTTCGGTGCCGACATTCAACAAGGCCACTTCAGGGTGCTCTAAATTTGGCAATAATCGCGGCGCCATCTGCACCCCAAGCTCGGCTAAATTAAGAAAGTCTTGTGCCCGGTATTCCAAACTGGCACCGACATCCAATAACAGGGTCGGCTTGGGTTTGCCGGGTAGGACGGTGGCTAAAGCAGGTCTTTCAATGGGACTGATGAGTTTTAGCCAATGTTTGGAAAAAGCCACTAAGGCACCGGTATTTCCGGCGGATAATAAGGCGTCGGCACGATGTTCTTGTAGGGCTTTAACCGCCAGGGACAGGCTACTGTCCTGTTTGTTTCGTAAAGCCGCTAAGGGACTTTCGGACATCATAATCTGTGAGGCACAGACTTCAGTTACCCAATTATCGGGTAAACGATGCGCTTGTCGTTTTAGTTGTTGGGCAAAAGGCGCGGCCACAAAAACCAAAAGGTCCATTGTTGGATTTTTCCTGGCAAATTTAAGCAAGGCATCATAGCGCTGCTCAATCGGCGCATCACCCCCCATAAGATCAACCGCAACACAAACCATTTTCAAATAACCCAAAAACACAAAGGGCAAATCATAGATTTACCCTTTGCTGATAAATTTGCCTGTTCAGGGTCGCAACGGACGACAGATTCAAACACAGGCATGCGGTCAATTATTCTTCGATAACCGTCTCGAATTGAATCACTTCTTTACCACGATAAAAACCTTCGGGGCTGACGTGATGGCGTAAATGCGTTTCACCGGTTTCAGCTTCAACCGATAATGTACGCGTTTTTAATTTATCATGAGCGCGTCGCATACCTCGTTTAGAAGGTGTTTTTCGACTTTTTTGTACTGCCATTTTAGGTTCTCCAAAATTACTTTAAATCTTTTAACACGGAAAACGGATTATCTTCATCGCTTTCCGGCTCCTCAGTATCATGACTGAGGTATTTACTGTCTAATTTGGCCCCGGCCTTATTGGGATAATCCGGAATCAATAATAATATCTCGTCTTCCACCAGTGCTTTCGGGTCAACCACCATATCCTCTACCCAGGTGGCCAAAACATCCGGTGGCAATTTGGCTTCATCTTCCACATCACTGATGAAACCCACTGTACTTTGTTTTTCAATGTGGTGGGTAAAAGGCTCTAAACTGCGTTGACAGATCAATTCCAAATCACCTTTGACCTGAATAACCGCTTCGCCCAATACTGCCTGGGAAGTTTGAAATTGAATATCATAATCAATTAACATATCTTCACTGTGCAGCAACTCATGCGGCATTCTTTGTAAGTCAGACAATTTGACTTGCCCGGTTAATTGCCAACGGTTTCTGACCGCGGCATTTAAATCAATGGATTCTGGTAGTGACTGAGCCATAGCCGGCGAATTCTAAAGGTTTTTAATAACGAATGCAAATGCTATAACATTTTTTTATGACAGCCAAGCACTGCCTGTATAATTTTGCTAAAATTATCCCTTTTATGCAAGTTCATTGTGGCTATTCTGCAACGAAAATTAAGTTATAATCATTTATTAGCTCAGCGCGACCTGTCCGGTATTAGTTTATTGGTCATTCATTGCACAGAATTACCTGAATTAACCGATGCCCGTGAATTTGGTGAAAAAATTTTATACCAAAGCGGCACAGGTAATAGTGGTCATTTTTATATTGATCGAAACGGTCATACTGAACAATGGGTCGATTTAGAACGGGTGGCGCACCATGTCAAAGACCATAATCAAAACAGTATCGGTATTGAACTTGTTAACTCAGGTCGTTTTCCGCATTGGTATCACAGTAACCACCAAAAACCCACAGAGCACTACCCGACCATACAGATAAAAGCGTTGATTAAACTGATTAACCATTTATCGGATCAACTGCCGGACTTGAAACACATTGTGGGTCACGACGATTTAGACCAACAAAAAATTCCGGCGGAAAATAATAACACCGTTACCGTGTCACGAAAAATAGATCCGGGTCCTTTATTTCCCTGGGATACAGTGATGCAAAATACCCGTTTAATTAATATTGGAAGCCATGCCAGTTATGACAAATCATAAAAATGACATCAAACAATTACTTTGCTATTTTGACCTGGAGACTTTAGAGCTTAATCTGTTCCGAGGTCAGTCATTGGACATAGGCACCGGCCGTATATTTGGCGGTCAGGTATTGGCTCAATCCTTAAAAGCCGCCTACTTGACCACCCGGGCGCATGAAGTGCACTCATTACATGCCTACTTCCTGCGAGAGGGTGATTGTCATAAGCCTGTTATCTTTGAAGTGGAGCGGGTGCGTGATGGCCGAACTTTCAGTAACCGTCGGGTTTCGGCGATTCAAAACGGCAAAACCATCCTGATTATGTCCTGCTCATTTCAAAAGTTCGAAAACGGTTTTGAACACCAGGCCGCCATGCCGGATGTACCGGGACCCGATGAACTCACTGAAAAAACCTTGAT
>CAZWVE010000142.1:2610-4790 GCA_964636925.1 uncultured Marinicella sp. | reverse complement strand
TGGATGAAATAATAGATCTCAATAGTCAGGAGTCCATGCTATTTACCTTTGTTGCTGATGTAGATGGTAATTTACATGATTTCCTCGATGCCTCAAGTCAAATCGAAATGCCATCAGGCGAAACCGATATAAATCTCCTGAATAATCAGGCGGAAGACCATGACTTGCTCTATCATTTTATATTTAAAAATGGTTTTGAGTGTGCTGCCCCGGGCACCGTGGAAAGCACAGCTCAGCAACTGGAGCGTCTTTTTAACCTTCGTTAATCAAAGAGGGGGATGAACACAACGGCGGAACAACATTTGTTTCGCCGTTTTTTTATGCCCAATATAAATACAAAATTCCGGTTCAATTCTTGTTAAAATTAAATTTTTAACATAGCGCTAAATATTCATGAATGAACGACCATTGTGGAAACCCAATCCGGAAGATCTCAAACAAAGCCAATTAAGACAATTTACTGACCATGTCAACGATAAGCATGGACTGTCGATGCAGAATTATTCGCAGCTTCACAAGTATTCAGTTGATAACCGTGCTTTATTCTGGCGAGATGTGATTGAATATTGTGACGTAATTTACCACCAAGATGCAGATTCAGACCTTGAAGACAAGGGCCATATGATTGATGCCCAATGGTTCTCAGGTATGACATTAAATTTTGCGGAAAATTTATTGCTGAAAAATGATGAAGATATCGCCATTCGCTTTACCGATGAAGACAACAACTCCAGCCAATACAGCTACCGTCAACTGCACCAACAAGTCGCCTGTTATCAACAAAAACTGAAACAGTGTGGTGTTAAAAAAGGCGATCGTGTGGTGGGCTTTATGCCCAATATTCCGGAAACCATTATGGCCATGTTGGCTGCCACATCCCTGGGCGCTGTGTGGTCCTCCACTTCACCTGATTTTGGTATTAACGGTGTGGTCGATCGCTTTGGTCAGATTGAACCCAAAGTCATGTTTTGTGCTAATGCTTATTATTATAATGGTAAAACCCACGATTGTTTGGAAAAGGTCAAACACATCAGCGAACAAATCGACAGTATTGAACAGATTGTGGTGGTCAACTTTGCCGAACAAAACCATGAGACTTTACCCGATAAAGCGGTTTATGTCAGTGACTGGTTAGCTGGAACGGATGATTCAGCCACGGTTGAATACACGCCGGTACCATTTGATCATCCGCTCTATATCCTTTACTCTTCGGGTACCACCGGAAAACCCAAATGTATTGTCCACCGAACTGGCGGCATTCTGTTACAGCACTTGAAAGAGCTTCAAATTCACAGCAACATCACCAGTGAAAAATCTTTATTTTACTTTACCACTTGTGGCTGGATGATGTGGAACTGGTTGGTGTCAGGTCTGGCCACCGGAGCCACCGTGGTGCTGTATGACGGCTCGCCGTTTTATCCCGACGGCACCCGTTTATTTGACTTGATTGATGATCAGAAAATTACCCACTTCGGCACCTCTGCAAAGTGGATTTCTGCGGTGGAAAAAGCCGGGTTAAAACCGCGCGAAAGTCATGGTTTAAGCAGCCTGGAAACCATTTTTTCCACCGGCTCGCCCTTATTACCGGAAAATTTTGATTTTGTCTATCGGGATATTAAACAGGATGTGTGCCTGTCCTCGATTTCAGGTGGCACCGATATCTGTTCTTGTTTCGCTTTGGGCTGCAGTGATTTACCGGTCTATCGCGGTCAGCTGCAATGTCTGGGTCTGGGTTTATCGGTTAAAGTTCTGGATGAAGAAAAAAACAGCTTAATCGGTGAACCCGGTGAACTGGCCTGTGATAAGGCCTTCCCTGCCATGCCGGTCTATTTCTGGCATGATGCCGATAACAGCCGCTATAAATCGGCTTATTTTGATAAATACCCGGATATTTGGTGTCATTCAGACCGTGCTGAAATTACCCCACAAGGCGGCATGATTATCTATGGCCGTTCAGACACCACTTTAAACCCCGGTGGCGTACGCATAGGAACCGCAGAGATTTACCGACAGGTGGAGAAACATACAGAAGTGTTAGAGAGTATTGTGGTCGGCCAGGAATGGGGTGATGACACCCGGGTGATTTTATTTGTGGTGATGCAAGACGGTTATCAATTAGATGACAATTTAATACAACAAATTAAAACCACCATCCGCCAGAACACCACGCCGCGCCATGT
>CAZWVE010000142.1:0-2510 GCA_964636925.1 uncultured Marinicella sp. | reverse complement strand
GCCTGGTGCCACCGGCAAGACGGTTTAAGACTGTTCGCTCTGGAACTGATTGAATACGCCACCGTGGACCCGGAAAAGGCTTATGTCCACGATAAACAACAGTTACGCGAACATTACGCCAACAGCTACGGTTTATTCGCCGGCGATGCCAAACATAAAGCCAGAATTCGCATAGATTTAGATAAGGCACCCTGGGTTGAAAACCAAATCTGGCATTCTCAGCAAAAAGTCATCCACCACGATGATCACGCCGTGGTGATAGAAATTCCTTATCATCACAGCGCTGAGTTACTGTCTGATATCCTGCAGCTGGGTTCAGCCGCTGACATCATCGCACCGAAAAAATTAAGGCAGGAAATCAGACAGGAATTACGAGACACGTTACAACACTATGATTGACCACCATGACAGGTAAACACACAAAGCGTCGCAAAATAGTCGGCTCAGTGTTTTTGCTGGGGGTGGTCATTTATGGTGTCAGTTTATTATGGTTAGTACCAACTTTACTCAAAGCACCCATCAACGAGCAACTCAAGCAAAATAATCTTCACATCGACTATCAGCGCCTTTGGATTAACCCCTTGACCCTCAATATTCATCTTAATCAGGTTGAACTTAATAACCTGTCCGGCCAAGAAGTTTTATCTGCCGAAAAAATTGACGTCGACTGGCAATTATGGCCTCTAATTAAGCGGCACATTAACATTGACCATCTGTTTTTAAAACAAGCTGAAATATACCTTGAGTTTAACCAAAACAATCAACTCATAAGCCCAACCTTTGAGACGACATCCACAAATTCAAACCCTTGGCAGTTCAACCCGGGAACGATTGAAGTCATTGATAGTTCAGTGGTTTTAAAAAAACAAGACCAACGCCTGCCATTCAATGACATCAATTTACAATTAAACTTAGCTGAATTAATAAACCCACAAAAAACATCACCAAATCAACACCTGTCAATTCATTTTAAAACCAAACCTAAGGGTGATATTTTAATTGAACGATCTGTCGATGATGATTTTTTTCAATGGCAACTCAATAACTGGCCAATGCAACAGATTGTGCCCTGGCTTAGTAACACCCAAAGCGACATTGCACTGGCGGGACAACTCAGCGCATCCGGCAGCCTACAATGGCCGCCAGAGCAGCTGCCGATTATTCAAATAGCTGAAACTGATGTCACAATTAATGAGTTTAACTGGCCACCTTACCATGGCCAAAAAGCTCAAATGAGCGCCCGAAATATATTACTGGACTTCAATACGCAACAAGTACATATCGATCATTTGAGCAGTCCGGCTGGTAATGTACTCATCCGGTTAGATCCCTTAGAAATCACCAATACATTCAATCAAAGGCAGACAGCGGAAGGTGACTGGCAGACACAGCTTAATTCAATGCGCTTAACTAACTGGACGATAACGCTTCAGGATAATCGTCCGGCTGTTAAGGCTGACATTGAAAAAATAACAATACAAACCGAATCTCAGCAACAAAACTTAACTGTTCAATTCAAACTCACAGATCCCTTCGACCAGCCGATTCAGATCAACGCCCACGGTCAAGTCAGTCCTTTACAGTTACAAGGTGAAATTAAGGCCGATGAGCTGGCATTAGAAACTTTAAACCCATGGTTACAAGTGCTCAGTCCGTGGCAGTTGCAGCAGGCAACGTTATCTGTCAACAGTCAATTTTGTCTGCAGGATGAAGGTATTTTCGCCAAAGGCGACTGGTTTATAGCACAACTCAGTATAAACGACGCTAACCGGCGAATAGAAACCACACAAACAAGCCTGAAATCAATTGGACTTTATTTTAATCAAAGCCTGATAACGCTAAATAACATCAACAATCAATCACTTGAAATGTCTCATCTGGCGATGAACACGAACAGCCCGACCATGGACAATATAAACAACGCGCCGCAAGCAACAGAACAACTTTGGCGCGTGGTTATTGATGGGCAAGACAAACGTTTCTGTGAAATTAAGCCTCTTTAATCACTTCAAACACCGGCACATATTCGCTGCCCGGTAATTTCATACGTTTTTGTTCAATAAAGGCTTTTAATAAAGTATCGAGTTTATCCATAAGCTCGGGCTCACCGTGTATTTGATAAACGCCATGTTCCATCACTTGTTGCCGACCAAACTCTTTAACATTACCGGCGACAATACCCGAAAAGGCAGCCCGTAAAGAGGCCGCTAATTCTCCCAGAGGCCGATCACGATAGAGTTTTAGTGACGCCATATTTTCATGGGTCGGAATAAATGGAAACTGGAGTTTTTCATCAATGTGTAAAGCCCAGTTAAAATAATAGCTGATACGATTGCGGCTACGATGCAGTTTAACCGCCGACATACCGGCCATCATTTTCACCGCCACTTGTTCAGCATCATCAATTATGATTTCATATAAATCAGCCGCGGCATCACCCAAAGCAAAGCGTATAAATTCATCAATCTGATAAAAATAATCGGCCGATTCTTTTGGACCGGTCATGATAA
>CAZWVE010000141.1:0-4850 GCA_964636925.1 uncultured Marinicella sp. | reverse complement strand
TGCTGAGTGCGTTTTTACGCGGCCAGTTAAGTGTTATGTTGGCTTTGGGGGTGATTTATACCGTTGGATTGTGGTTGGTGGGTATCGACCTGGCATTGCTCATCGGCATGGGTGCCGGTTTGGTATCTTTTGTACCCTATTTGGGTGCCATTACCGGTTTAATTGGCGGGGTTATTGCGGCTTTGGTGCAATTTGGCGACTTGATTCATGTGGTTTATGTGCTGATTGTTTTTGGTGCCGGTCAATTGTTAGAAGGTATGGTGCTAACACCCTGGTTAGTGGGTGATAAGATTGGTTTACACCCGGTGGCTGTTATTTTTGCCGTATTAGCCGGTGGCCAGTTATTCGGTTTTGTCGGTGTTTTATTGGGTTTGCCATTAGCGGCGGTGGTCATGGTATTATTACGTCATGCCCACCAAAAATATGTTCAAAGTGAACTATATGGTCAGCCATCAAATGTTACGCAAACTCGCGGTACGGATGAATAAACCTCAGCTGCCGTTGCAACTAAACATTTCGAAAGCCGCGGGATTTGATGATTTCATTGGTCATGATGAGGTTGTGAACAGCTTAAAAAACCCATCAGAATTACCGTTGTTTTGTTATTTGTGGGGTGCGGCCTGTGCCGGTAAAAGTCATTTGTTGTCCGCCTACATGCAGCATCGGCAACAGTCTGGAGAATCGGGTGCCTTATTTTCCGCCAGGGTGTTAGTGGAAACAGAGATCAGTGATATGATGCATCCCCACTGGTCCTTTCTGATGTTTGACGATGTTCATATGATCGCAGGAAACGCACATGCTGAACGTCATTTTTTTAATGTTTTTAACACCTGCCGATCACAAAAAATACCGTTGGTGGTGGCTTCGCAGATAGCCCCACGTGATTCCGATTGGACTTTGCCTGATTTGCGTTCTCGGTTACAATCAGGTTTAACTCTTACGGTATCCGTATTAAAAGGTCAAAAAGCCATGGATTTATTTAAGCGACAATTTAAAAACCAGGGCATTCCCACCGATGAGGCTGTCTATAAGTACATTGCCGGCCATCATGCCACGGATTACGCCTCTTTAGATTGCCTGTTGCAAAAACTATCCGCCTTGTCGCTGCGTGATAAACGTAAAATAACTGTGCCTTTTGTGAAACGTGTTATGGCTGAGAAATAAAAAATGACGGTGGACAAGGCCCCTATCAATGTGGATAATACACCCCCGGTGACTCTCGTTTGTCACCCCGCAATGGTCAGCAGCGAACCCGGTCAGGCCCGGAAGGGAGCAGCCGTAGTTGTGATACCATGTGCGGGGACCGGCTGGCGGGAGTCCCACTCATTCAATCGAATATTATGACCTATCAAGTACTTGCCAGAAAGCACCGGCCCCAGAATTTTAAAGAAGTTGTGGGTCAGGAACATGTGGTTCAAGCCCTGGTAAATGGATTAGACAATAACCGTTTACATCATGCCTTTTTATTCACCGGAACCCGCGGTGTGGGTAAAACCACGCTCGCCCGTGTGTTGGCTAAATCTTTAAATTGCTTGGAAGGTGTCAGCAGCGAACCCTGTGGTCAATGTACCCATTGCCTGGAAATTCAGCAGGGAGACTTTATTGATTTAATTGAGGTCGATGCCGCGTCCAGAACCGGTGTTGATGATACCCGTAGCTTACTGGACAATGTCAGTTACGCACCCAATAAAGGTCAATATAAAATTTACCTCATTGATGAAGTCCATATGTTTTCAAAAAGTAGTTTCAATGCGCTGCTGAAAACCCTGGAAGAGCCACCCGAGCATGTTAAATTTTTATTGGCCACAACTGAGCCTGAAAAATTACCGATCACAGTTTTATCCCGTTGCTTACAATTTAATTTAAAGCGCCTCACGGAAAAACAAATCAGTGATTATTTGGCTGAAATATTACAACGTGAATCACTGGACTTTGAAGAAAAGGCACTGAAATTGGTGGCCCGAATGGCCGATGGCAGTATGCGAGATGCCTTGAGCTTACTTGATCAGTCGCTGGCATTTGGCGGTAATAAGCTGAATTATGATGAAGTCAGAACCATGCTGGGTACAGTCGAGCAATCTCATGTGGTTGAACTGCTTAATTTGGTTATTAGCGATGATAAAAGCGGTGTGGTGGCTAAGTTGGACTGGTTTCATGACATGTCCACCGATTACAGTCAGCTACTGGAAGAACTGAGCCGGTTGTTGCATGAAATCGCACTGACACAATCACTGCAAAAGGTCACCGGCGGTGGTGCTTTTGAAGTATCCGTCTTAAAACAACTGGCGCAACAAATAACCGCGGAGCAAGCGCAACTTTATTATCAGTTTGTGGTGATTGGCCTGGAACAAATGCAGTCAGTCCCTGATAAAAAGATATCTTTTGAAATGACCATTATTCGCATGCTTGATTTTGACTTGCATGGCAATGATGACAAATCAGAACAAGAACAGACAGCAAAGCGTCGTGATAAACCAACAAAGTTAGTCAAACAAAGTGGCACCGAAGACAACAAGCAAAATAATGGCCAGTCAAAACCCACCGAGGCAACAGCAATTAAGACACAAACAGCACAGCACACTCGGCATGACTTTATTAACCTATCAGAATTAACGAATGAGAATTGGCCACAGGTGTTTAAGGAATTGCCGTTGAAAGGTATGGCCAGAGAATTTGCACGGAATTTGATGGTGGTTGAAAATAACAACAACACCATTATATTTGCCTTAGATGCAGCGGTTGAGTCGTTCAAAAAACAAAAACTTTTGGACAAGCTCAGGGATACCTTATCTGCGGATAAACAAAACTATGCTCTGGAATTTTGTGTCCGGGCGGGTGTGGATTCTGTGGCCAAAAAACAAGCCGATGCAGACAGGAAAATAAAGCAACAACGGCAGCAAGACAAAGATCCGGTGGTTGAAGCCTTGCAACAACGTTTTGATGCCACCATTGTTAATCAGAAAACAGGTCGATAAATATGAAAGGTACAATAGGTAACATGATGCAGCAAGTGCAAAAAATGCAAGAGCAAATGCAACAGGCGCAAGCAGAAATGGCACAAAAAGAAGTAGTCGGTTCTGCCGGTGCGGATGCTGTTAGAATCACCATGAATGGTCAACAACAAGTTAAAAATATTGAAATAGATCAGGCCATGGTGGGTGATGATTTTGAAATGCTTGAGGACTTATTAACGGCAGCATTTAATGATGCACTAAACAAAATAAGTGAATTGCAAAAAGAAAATATGGGCGGTTTAGCTGAAGGCTTAAATTTGCCACCCGGTTTTAAGATGCCGTTCTAACAACCATGTCACTGGTCACAAAATTAATGGATGCCTTACAAATTATGCCCGGCATCGGTCCCAAGTCAGCCCAGCGTCTGACATTTTTTTTATTGCAAAAAGATCAGGAGGGTGCCCGTAATTTAGCCAAAATACTGGACCAGGCTTTGGATCAGGTGAAAGAGTGCCAACATTGTCGCACCCTGACTGAAAATGAGTTGTGTGGTATATGTAGCAATGAACAACGCAGTTGGCATCAATTATGCGTGGTCGAAAGTCCGGCAGATATTATACAAATTGAACAAGCCATTGATTACAAAGGTCGTTATTTTGTGCTTCATGGAAAATTATCACCCTTGGATGGCATGGGACCTGCTGAATTAAAACTCAATCAATTAATTGATATCATGGCTCGAGCTGAATGCCAGGAATTGATTGTTGCTACCGGCTCAACCATTGAAGGCGAAACCACCGCACAGTATCTGGCTAATTTGGCTGAAAAAGGCGGTATTAAAGCCAGTCGATTAGCTCACGGTGTTCCATTGGGTGGTGATTTAGAATACATTGATAACAACACGCTGGCGCATGCTTTTGCCGGCCGAACCCACTATTAAGCCCCAAGAACACACCTTTATTAAGGAGAAAACATGAACGAAAAAGGCACCATATTTGACCAAATTTTAGCCGGCAAAGTGCCTGCAGACGTGGTCTATGAAGATGATTTTGTGTTGGCTTTTAAGGACATCAACCCTCAAGCACCCATCCATGTGCTGTTTATTCCTAAAGTACGCATAAAAACCCACAACGACATTGATGAAGCCAATATGGAGTATGTCAATAAAATTCACCTGGCCATCAACAAGTACGCCAAACAGATTGGTGAAGACAAAAATGGTTATCGCATTGTCATGAATTGTAATGAGAACGGTCAACAAACGGTTAACCATATTCATATGCATTTTTTAGCCGGCCGGCAAATGGAATGGCCACCGGGTTGAGAAAACTGGCATGAGTAAACGAGACAGGTTGTTTAGTGAGGCCTACGAACAGGTTTCTGCGTTTGCTTTCGATGAGCAGGTAGCATCTGTATTCCCGGATATGATTCAACGCTCGGTACCCGGCTATGACACCATTTTAAAAGGCATCGCCATGTATGCCATGCGTTTTGTGCAGTCAGGCACCCGGGTCTATGATCTGGGCGCTTCGTTAGGCGCGGTCAGTTTCACTGTTGACCAGGCGATTGGCCATCGAAATGTGGACATTCATGCCATTGACAACTCGGATGCCATGATAAGCCGATTATCACAGTTATTAGAAAAGCAAAAGATCTATAACCGGATTCACACCCACCTTGATGATTTACGGCATATTGAATTTCAACAAGCCAGCATGGTGGTCAGTAATTTTACATTACAGTTTTTACCGCCCGGATCGCGCCGAGCTGTCTGCGAACTCATTTATCAAAGCCTAAACGATCAAGGTGTCTTTATCTTGTCAGAAAAAACACAATCATCCGGGCAAATGATTGATTTTTATCACGGTTATAAAAAAATCAATGGTTACAGTGACT
>CAZWVE010000140.1:0-4917 GCA_964636925.1 uncultured Marinicella sp. | reverse complement strand
GGCCGTTCGGATTGCGGTGAAAGCCATGCTTGTTAATGTGGTCTTGAATGTTGTCTTTGTGGCACTGTTATATGCAATGGATGTGGTTTCTTTACACATGGGCTTAGCTATGGCGGGTGTCGGTTCGGCCTGGTTGCAATGCTTTTGGCTTTATCAAAAATTAAAGCATGACGGCATTATCACAAACGCCTTGATTGCACGTGATTTATTGCTAAAATTGATGCTGGCTGTGGCTTTAATGGCTTTGACTTTATGGTTTTTGTCCCAGCGCATGGTGGATTGGATAAATTGGCCCTGGTATCAACGGCTACTGAATTTATCGGTACTGATTGGTGCAGGTGTCTTGGTTTATTTTATTGTTTTGTGGTTATTAAAAGCACACAAAAGGATTAAACAATGAAAATAGTTCGCTATCCACAGGTTAACCCTTTATCAAGACCGACAGCCGTGACCGTCGGTAATTTTGATGGTGTTCATAAGGGCCATCAAGCACTGATTAAACAAACCATCGAGGCGGCCAAGTCGCGTTCGTTGCAATCAGTGGTGGTGACCATGGAACCCTTACCTTTGCAATATTTTAAGGGTCGATTTCAAGTTGATTTGTTGACACCGTTCAAACAAAAAGCCCGTTTGATTGAGGGCTTGGGTGTGGATGTCTTGTGTGTTTTAAATTTTAATCAAAATCTGGCCAGATTATCTGCCCATGATTTTTGTGCAGAGATTTTAGAGTGGGGATTAAAGTCACAACATATCGTGGTTGGTCATGATTTTAAATTTGGCACGGATCGCAGTGGGGATGTGCAATTTTTGTCTTCCTGGGCTCAATCACGTTCTATCGATGTCGCTGTCATGCCGCCTGTCAACAATGAACAAGGCCGTATTAGTTCAACCCATATTCGTGCTTTATTGGCTGACGGTCAATTTCAACAGGCAAAGCAGGCGCTGGGACGCGATTATGCCATAATCGGGCGGGTCGCCCATGGCCGAAAACTGGGTCGTCGTTTAGGCTATCCGACCCTGAATATCGAACTTAATAAAGGCGGTAATCCATTGCATGGTGTCTATGTGGTCAGGGTTAAAGTGGCTGGAAAATACTATCAGGCTGTGGCCTCAGTCGGCCATAACCCGACAGTCGGCGGTAATGCTAAACGATTAGAAGTGTATATTCTGGATTTTAATCAACAGGTCTATGGACAAACGGTCAAAGTTTTGTTTTATAAAAAGTTGCGAAATGAAGTAGAATTTGACAGTCTATGTGCCTTGCGCACTGCCATCGAAGATGATGTGCAAAAAACCAAACATTATTTTGCCGAACACAAAGGAGAGATTTGTGAGCCAAGATTATAAAAATACGCTCAATTTACCAAAAACGAACTTTAAAATGAAAGCCTCGCTGGCCACCAAAGAACCCCAATGGATTAAACAGTGGGAAAAGGCCGGTTTGTATGAGGCATTGCAGGCGCATTGTCAAGACCGACCGTTGTTTGTGCTGCATGACGGCCCGCCGTACGCCAATGGTGCCATTCATATGGGTCATGCGGTCAATAAAGTGCTCAAAGATGTGGTGGTGAAATCGAAAACCATGTCCGGTTTTAAAGCGCCGTATGTGCCCGGCTGGGATTGTCATGGCCTGCCGATTGAAGTTCAAGTGGAGAAGAAAGTCGGCAAAGTGGGGCAAAAAGTGGATGCCAAAACCTTTCGGCAAAAATGTCGTGATTATGCCGAGAATCAAATTAATATCCAGAAAAAGGATTTTAAACGATTAGGTGTTATGGGTGAGTGGGACAATCCCTATATGACCAAGTCATTTAAGTACGAAGCCAATATGGTACGGGCTTTAGCTGAAATCGTCGCCCATGGCCATGTAGAAAAGGGCGTGAAACCGGTTAATTGGTGCTTTGATTGCGGTTCTGCTTTAGCGGAAGCGGAAATCGAATACCAGGACAAGACCTCACCGGCCATTGATGTGGCATTTGAGGTCATAGATAAACGTATCACAGATGTCATTAATTTACCCGATTCTGATTTGCCGCTGGCGGTTCCGATTTGGACCACCACACCCTGGACCATTCCGGCTAACCGTGCGGTGTCGTTACATCCTGATTTAGCCTATGCAGTGGTCACCGGACATAAAGACTATATTCTGCTAATTGCCGAAGACATGATGTCTGAGGTGATGGCTCGCTATGGCGTGGAAGAATTCCATGTGGCTGCCACAGTATCCGGAAAAGAGTTAGAAAATATACAGTTACAACATCCTTTATTTGATATTCAGGTACCGGTTACCCTGGGTGAGCATGTCACCACCGATGCCGGTACCGGTGCCGTGCATACCGCGCCGGGACATGGTGCTGATGACTTTTTAATTGGTCAGCAATATGGTCTGGAAATTTACAATCCGGTGGATGCTCAGGGTTACTATTTAGACGATACGCCGATGTTTGACGGCCAACATGTTTGGGAAGCCAATAAAACCATTGTCACGGCATTGTCTGATAACGGTCACTTATTACACCATGAAACCATTCAACACAGCTACCCGCATTGCTGGCGACATAAAAGTCCCACGGCTTTTCGCACCACACCGCAGTGGTTTATCAGTATGGATAAACAGCAGCTGCGCAAGCGGGCTCTGAGTGAAATTGAGCAAGTAAAATGGATTCCTGATTGGGGTAAAGAACGTATCTACGGCATGATTGAAAATCGTCCGGAATGGTGTATTTCAAGGCAACGTACCTGGGGTGTGCCGATTCCTTTTTATGTCCATAAACAAACCGGCCGGTTGCACCCTGATACACAAAACATCATGGCGCAAGTGGCTGATTTATTTGAGCAAAAAGGTATGGATGTCTGGTTTGATTTAGATGATACCCAATTATTGGGTGATGCGGTCAATGACTATGAAAAAGTTACTGATGTCTTAGATGTTTGGTTTGATTCCGGCGTGACCCATTATTGTGTGTTAAAGGCCCGCGATAACCTGCGTGAGCCGGCTGATCTCTATTTAGAAGGCTCTGATCAGCACCGTGGTTGGTTTCATTCGTCTTTATTAACCGGTGTCGCCATAAATGACCGTGCGCCTTATAAAGAGGTGTTAACACACGGCTTTGTGGTGGATAAAAACGGTAAGAAAATGTCGAAATCACTGGGCAATGTGGTGTCGCCGGTGGATGTCATGAATAAGTATGGCGCTGACATTCTGCGTTTGTGGGTGTCATCGGCGGATTATCGCGGCGAGATGACCATTTCCGATGAGATTTTAGACCGGGCTGCTGATGGCTATCGCCGTATTCGTAACACCGCGCGTTTTATGTTGGGTAACCTCAATGTTTTTAGCAGCGATGATGCCTTGGGTTTAAGTGATTGTCTGGCCATTGATTTATGGGCTTTACAACGGATGCAGGATTTACAAGCGCAGGTCCTGGCACATTATAACGACTATCAGTTACACCATGTCTTTCAAAAAATACATCATTTTTGTTCACAAGACATGGGTGCGTTTTATTTGGATGTCATTAAAGATCGCCTCTACACCGCACAAACGGACGGTCACGCCCGACGATCTGCACAAACGGTTATGCACCATATATTACATTCATTGGTGCGATTATTGGCGCCGATTGTGACCTTTACGGCCAATGAGATTTGGCAAGCCATGGGGCATGAACGTCATATTTTATTTGAGCAGTGGTATGATTTTCCGAAATCAACCACCCACAGCCCAATCAGTGCTGAACAGTGGCAGCTGATGAGCGAAGTCCGTAAGTTGGTATCCAAAGAATTAGAACAACTGCGGGTTGCAGGAGGCATTGGCGGTTCTTTGGATGCCGATGTCACCATTTATCTGGATGACGAATTACAACAACAATTGGCACCCTTTGCCGAAGAGTTGCGTTTTGTGTTAATGACTTCTCAGGCCCAATTTTCGCCCATGGACAAAACCACCGAAGCGGCTGTTGAACTGGATGGTCATCGCTTATTAATCAAAGCCGTGCAGGCACAGGGCAATAAATGTGCACGTTGCTGGCATATTCAAGACAGCGTCGGAAAAGACAATAATCACCCAAGCCTGTGCCATCGTTGTGTTATCAATATCGAAGGCAGTGGCGAGAAGAGGTGGGTGGCATAATGCAATTACGTGAACGCGGGTTAATTTGGTTGTGGTTGTCTGCGGTGGTTTTAATTGCTGACCAGATAACAAAATTTTGGGCCACACAAACACTGACCTTGTATGTGCCTGAAAAAGTCACCGATTTTTTTAATTTAACCTTGCTTCATAACAAAGGCATCGCCTTTAGTCTGCTGGCCGATCAGCCCGGTTGGCAACGCTGGTTTATTTTGATTATGGCTTCAGTGATTGTGATTTGGTTGCTGGTTTGGTTATTTAACAGTCCTCGCAAACTAAAACTGCACAATATTTCACTGGCTTTGGTGATTGGTGGTGCTTTGGGTAATATTTATGATCGGGCTGTGTTAGGCTATGTGGTGGACTTTATTCAGCTGCATTATAACGACTATTACTGGCCGGCCTTTAATATCGCCGATTCCGCCATTTCCGTGGGTGCAGTGTTACTCATTATTGATACGCTCTTTAGTAAGCAGGATAAACAACAAAATGAAAGTACTTCTGGCTAATCCGCGCGGATTCTGTGCCGGTGTAGACCGGGCCATTGATATTGTTAACCGTGCCCTGGACTCATTCGGTGCCCCCATCTATGTGCGTCATGAAGTGGTGCATAACCAATATGTGGTGGAAAAGCTGCGCGACCGCGGTGCCATTTTTGTCGATGAGCTGGATGAAATACCGGCCAATCAGATAGTGATTTTTTCCGCTCACGGTGTCTCAAAAGCGGTGCGCGAAGAAGCCGCCCGCCGTGATTTAAAAGTCTTCGATGCCACCTGTCCCTTAGTAACTAA
>CAZWVE010000139.1:4134-4920 GCA_964636925.1 uncultured Marinicella sp. | reverse complement strand
GACCATGTTATTGAAATCGGCACCGGCTGGGGTGGTTTTGCTGTTTATGCGGCCAAAAATTACGGCTGCAGGGTGACCACCACAACCATCTCTGAACAACAATACCAATACGCTAAAAATCTTGTTGAACAAGCGGGTTTAGCGAATCAGATTACAGTACTTAAAAAAGATTATCGTGAATTAACTGGTCGCTTTGATAAGTTGGTGTCGATTGAAATGGTGGAAGCCGTTGGCCACCAGTACCTGGCCACCTATTTAGAACAATGTGACGCGCTCTTAAACGAAGAAGGTCTGGCGCTAATTCAGGCCATCACTATCGAGGACAGTCGTTACCATCAGGCCCTGAAGTCCGTGGACTTTATAAAAAAACATATTTTTCCGGGCAGCTTTATCCCATCCATCAGTACGCTTGTTGCCACCGCCGGAAACCATACCAGGCTGAAGCTGATCAATCTGGAAGACATTGGCGACAGCTATGCCCGAACCCTGGCGGACTGGCGACGCCGTTTTAATCAACAAACCGGTGTTCTTGAAAACCTGGGATATGACCGTGAATTTCGGCGTATGTGGCGGTTTTATTTCTGTTACTGCGAGGGTGGTTTTATTGAACGGGCCATCAGCGACGTGCATCTGTTATTGGCTAAGCCGGGCAACCAACGACCCATGTGGCGTAAAAGCCTTGTCTAACCCATGAATTCATCCACTTTAAAAACCGTGATTCATGCCATGCTGCTCAATACCCTGTGGTTTTCCGTGGTTTTGGGTGTGGCTTATGAATTTAAGCTG
>CAZWVE010000139.1:0-4124 GCA_964636925.1 uncultured Marinicella sp. | reverse complement strand
CCGGCTTTACTGGTGTTTTTGGTGATTCTCATTGTCACTGCTTATGAAGGCTGGCAACGCAGTGATGTGGTGGCCATGGTCTTTGGTTTGGTGGTGGGTGTTGTCTTGGATGGCTTCTTGCAAATCAGTGGTTGGGTTAATTATGGGCAATGGTTTAATTCACTGTGGTGGTTACCGCCGTATTGGATTCTGATGCTCTGGATTGGTTTTGCCTTGTCATTAAAAATCGGTATGCGTTGGTTGTTCCGAAGCTATTGGCTGGGTGCGGCATTTTTAATTATTGGCGCCCCCTTGAGTTATTTTTCAGCCGCTAAACTGGGCGCGGTGGTGCTACAAAAACCGATGGCCGTGATGCTGTTAATCGCTGTGGGTTGGTGGTTTTATTTCAGTGTTTTATATGGCATCAATAAATCGTGGAGAAGGGCGTATGGTGTATAGTCATCCTTTAATCTTAGCTGCTGCAGCGTGTCTATTGTTACAACTGTCGGCTTTTGTTTATCAGCTTAAAACCCGGCATGCCGACAGCGTCGATATGGCCTGGGCGTGGGGCATTGTGGCCGCGGCGATTATTTACCAATTCACGCTGAATGCGGACATCACTAATAGATTGTTGGTGCTGTTATTCCCGATTATCTGGTATGGCCGATTGGGTTGGCATTTACTGGCGCGTTACGACGGTCAACATGAGGATTCCCGTTATCGACATCTGCGAAATCATTGGTCTGAAAACACGCAAGGAAAGTTCTTTGTTTTTTTTATGTTCCAGGCAGGTTTAAGCATCTTATTTTCATTGCCGGCCTATTGGTTATTAAATACTGAAGCGCTTGCGTTTTGGCAAATAGTCGCAGCGGTGTTGATTGGCGGTGGTGCTTTGCTGGGTGAAAGTTTGGCAGATCGACAATTACACCAATTTAAACGCAGTCATGACCCCAGTGAAGTGTGCAATGTCGGCTTGTGGCGTTATTCACGTCACCCCAATTACTTTTTCGAATGGTTACATTGGTTCGTTTACCCGATTGTATTGTGGCACAGCGATTATCTCTGGTATGCCTTTGGCATGGTGGCGTTAATGCTCTTGTTCCTATTAAAACTCACCGGAATTCCCTTTTCAGAACAGCAGGCCATAAAAAAACGTGGCTTAGCTTATAAGCGTTATCAACAACGCACCAACAAATTTTTTATAGGACCTGTTAACAATGATGTCTAAACTCATTCAATGGGTGGAGCGTGGCCTGGTACCTGATTTTCTGGTACGTGCCGGTATTCGCCATTTACTTCAAAAACGACTACAGGAGGAATCTGCCTGTCATCCTGAACACGCATCTGCACGGTTTTATGACTTTTTAAATGAACTTAAAACCACGGCGATGGCCATTGAAACCGACAAAGCCAATGAACAACACTACGAAGTGGACGCTGAATTTTATCAATGGGTATTGGGTGATTATGCTAAATATTCATCGGCTTATTATCAGCCCGGTGATGATTTATCAACGGCAGAACGGCGCATGCTGGATTTATATATTGAACGGGCGCAACTCAAGGACGGTCAGCAGATTCTTGAACTGGGCTGTGGCTGGGGTTCGTTGACCTTATTTATGGCCGAACAATTTCCGAAAGCAAAAATTACCGGCGTCTCTAACTCCCATTCGCAGCGTGAATACATTATGGGACAGGCACAGGAACGCGGATTAAGTCATGTTGAAATCATCACCTGTGATATCAATGAATTGACGTTAGACAAGCGGTTTGACCGCATCATATCCATTGAAATGTTTGAGCATATTCGAAACTACCAGCAGCTTCTGGCCAACTGTTCTACCTGGTTAAAGTCCGATGGTTTGATGTTTGTGCATATCTTTTGTCATCGATATTTAATGTACCCATATGAAGTCCACGGTGAAGATGACTGGATGTCTGAATATTTCTTTAGTGGCGGACAAATGCCGGCCCAGGACACGTTTTTATTTTTTCAGGATGACATGACAGTGCAACGCCGGTGGCTGTTATCGGGTCAGCATTATGAGAAAACATCGAACCACTGGCTCAATAACATGGATCGCAATAAAAACCACATCATGCCGGTATTAAAACGGGTGTATGGTGATGATGCGGCTTTGTGGTGGCAGCGTTGGCGCATCTTTTTTATGTCATGTGCCGAGTTGTTTGGTTATGATAAAGGTAATCAATGGTTGGTGGGGCATTATTTGTGGTCTCCAAAAAATAAATGAGCAACACAATTAACAAAGACAAAGGCTTAGTCAGTAAGCTGAATAAAGTCTTTATTATTCAATTGGTCTTTATCAGCTTGGCCACCGTGGGTGGTGTTTTTGGTGCCGCCAAGGTGGTGGAAAATGTCCTGATTAAACAGGCGTTACAGGGTGAGGCTCAATTCTTTTGGGAACACCGAGCAAAAAACCCCGATTTTCCACTGCCCAAAACCATGAATCTCACCGGTTACATGGTTAATAACGATGATTTTTCACAGGTGCCGGTACCACTGGCACAGATGCAGGAAGCTTACCAAAGGGTGGAGCTCAACCATAAAATGCCGATTGCCTATGTCACCCAAAAGGGCAACCAAAAGCTGTTTCTGGTGTTTGAAGAAGCCCAGGTGTCGAAACTGGCGTTTTATTTTGGCATCACGCCCCTGGTGATTGTATTGCTGGTTATTTATTTACCGGCTTTTGTCTCTTATGTGTATTCTAAACGCGCGCTTTCGCCCATATTACAGTTGGTGCGCAAGTTAGAGCAGGTGGATATCTCGCAAACCGGGTTAAGCCGTCTGCACTTTGATGACTTGAATCAAAACGCCAACAACGAAATAGCGACATTGGTGGCCACCTTTGAAAACGTTTCAGGACGCATTGCCGAATTTGTCAATCGCGAGCGAAATTTTTCACGCTATGCCGGCCATGAATTACGCACCCCGCTGGCCGTATTAAAAGGCAATATTGAATTATTAAAAAAACAACCCCTGGCAACCTCGGCGGAACGTCTGGTTAACCGCATGGAGCCGATGGTGGCTGATATGCAATCCTTAATTGAAGCATTGCTGGTTTTGTCGCGGGAAAACCAGGTGACCAATCAACAAGTGACCGTGGTCAATGACCTCCTGAGAAACACGGTTGAGCAAGCCATTGCCTTATTTCCCGAAAAAACAGTGCATTTAACCTGGCAGGCCAGGCACCTGATTGAAGCCCCCTTGTCCGAACAGCTGTTTGCCATGATAATCAGTAATCTGGTGCGCAACGCCTGTTTATATTCCGGTGATGAGCCTGAGTTGACGGTCACCATTGATCATAATCACATCATTATTTCGGATAAAGGGAAAGGCATGGATGCCAAAACCCTGGCCCGCATTAGAGAGCCTTTTTATCGTGGCGATGAATTCGGTGAAAAGGGATTCGGTTTGGGTTTATCGATTGTTGATTGGCTGTGTCAGCAATGCGGTTGGCAAGTGGCTTTTGAAAGTCAACTGAATGAAGGAACCACAGTTACCTTAACCCTCACCCAGGTGAATATTTTAGCGACACAGGAGACAAAACAATGAACAACATAACAGTACTGCTGGTGGAAGACCACCTGTCTTTGGCAGAAACCGTCACCGACTTTCTGGAACTGGCCGAAATCACCGTCGATTATGCCGCCGATGGCATCACCGGCCTGCATCTGGCGGTCACCAATCACTATGACGCCCTGATTCTGGATGTCATGCTGCCCGGCATCGAAGGCTTTGAAATCTGCCAGAAGGTCCGCAAAGAAGCCCGCTCCGACGTACCGGTTATTATGCTCACCGCCCGCGACCAGATCGACGATAAGCTCGCCGGCTTTGATTCCGGTGCCGATGATTATCTGGTGAAACCCTTTAACCCCGATGAACTGGTGGCCCGCGTCAAATCCCTGGTCCGCCGCCACCGCGGCGAATTCGACCAAAGCGCCCTGCAAGTCGGTGATTTGGTGTTCGATCTCGCCACCATGCAAGTCAAGCGCGGCAATCAGGTTTTGAAAGTATCCCCCACCGGCATGCAAATCCTCAAAGTCCTGATGAAAAAATCCCCCGAAGTCGTTACCAAAGAACAACTCACCCAACAACTCTGGGGCGACCTCGTCCCCGAATCCGA
>CAZWVE010000138.1:0-4930 GCA_964636925.1 uncultured Marinicella sp. | reverse complement strand
CAGTTTGTGTAATTTTCGGCCAGCGCGGTTAATTGTTTTTGGCTGAAGGTTTGCAGTTCCCGACGCAGGTCATCACCGCTTATAAATTCGCCCAGGGTTTCGGCTAAGCGCTTCGGTAAAAAACGATTCAGCACCTGTAATAAAGATAACTGTGGGGTGTTGAGCTTGGCTTCGATTAAATTGGCCAAAAAATCGTGTTTGGGAATTAAATTTAGGGTAATGGTCTCACCCGGTTGCCAGTAACTGGAGATTTGTAAAATCGCCGGACCGCTTAAACCGCGATGTGTAAACAACACTTGATGGGTAAAGGATTGCCCGTTTTCTGCGCTGACTTCAGCCTGCACACTGCTGCCACTTAAGTCAGAAAACAGTTTTTGGTGCTGATCGGAAAACATCAACGGCACCAGACCGGCACGTTTTGGCAACACCGTTAAGCCCATTTGTTCGGCCAGTTGATAGCCGTAATCCGAGCCACCCATTTTCGGAATGGATAAACCACCGGTGGCCACCACCAATTGTGGTGCAGTGAATTGTCCGATGTTGGTTTTCACAGTTACCGGCGGACCGATTGCTAATTGTTCAATACTGACATCACAATGGAGATCCACACCCTGCTCGCGACAATCATCTAATAAGGCGTTCAGTAGATCTTTGGCTCTGCGGTTACAAAATAACTGGCCGAGTTCTTTTTCATGGTAGCCAATATCATGGTCTTCCACCCACTGAATAAAATCCCACTGAGAGTAGCGACTTAAGGCGGATTTCATAAAGTGTGGATTAGCCGATAAAAAATAGTCCGGCGCACAATGCATATTGGTGAAATTACAGCGACCGCCACCGGACATCAGAATTTTTTTACCCGGTTTATTGGCTTTCTCCAGTACTAAGACTTTTAAACCACGATCCGCCGCGGTTTTGGCACACATTAAACCGGCGGCACCGGCACCTAAAATAATGACATCATAGTCTCCGGTTATCGGTTGTGCTGTCAATTAACTCAAAACCTCAGGCGCGTCCGGTTGTTGTTCCGGGGCGGCATTGGCAAACTCCTTGAGCACCAGACAGCGTTCGTTGATTTCAGTCAATCGCGGGTAATCATCCAGCGGCACCTGAAAGCGATTGGCATTATAAATTTGTGCCACCAGACATATATCTGAGATACAGGGATAATCCGCATGCATGAATTGAGTTTTACCCGAACTGGCTTGCTGTTCTAAGGCCTTAAAACCTTCATGAATCCAATGGGCATACCAGGTATCAACCCGGTCTTGTTGCCAGCCCTGTTTTTTCAGGTATTGTAAAACCCGTAAATTATCCAAAGGATGAATATCAGAAACAATGGTTTGGGCAGCGGCGCGGCAGTGCGCTCTACGGATGGCATCTTCCGGTAATATCGATGGCGCGGGCTGACATTCTTCTAAGTATTCAAGTATCGCCATGGATTGGGTCATGACATGTCCCTCCTTCGTGACCAAACTCGGCACCAAACCTTGCGGATTGACTTCACGGTAACCGGCCTGATGCTGCTCACCACCGTCTTTAACCAAATGAACTGCTTTAGTTTCATAATCTAAGTTCTTTAAATTTAAAGCAATTCTGACCCGGTAGGCCGCGGTACTGCGCCAGTAGCTGTATAAGGTTAGTTTACTCAAAATAGAAATGTCCTCTGTGTTGACTCATATCTTTAATTCCAAACATTAATTTTTACCACAAAGTTCACAAAGTTACTCACAAAGAACGCAAAGCTATTATCAAATGTTTTCTTTGCGTTCTTTGTTTATTCTCAGTGTCCTCTGTGGTTATCTTTTTATATCCTGCAAACCTGTAGATGGCATAAAAATTGACTCTATTTATTCAAAATAAAATGCCCCTCGTTTTGTTTTTGTTGGATAAACCTGGTTCATGGTGTCTGTATCATATAATCGGCCGTTGAGCATCACCTGATGAATATCATCACTGGTTTCGATGTCATGCATCGGGTCTTGGTTTAAGATGACTAAATCAGCCAGTTTACCGACTTTCAATGAGCCCAGGTCATTGTCCATGCCAATGTATCTGGCACCATCGATGGTGGCCGCTTTAATAATGTTCAATGGTTCCATGCCGCCTTGACCAAACATCCACATTTCCCAATGGGCGGCCAAACCTTCACGCTGACCGTGCGCACCTAACAGAACATCAACACCCTCGTCTTGTAATTCTTTGGCGACCCGCGCATTGTTGAAATGATTGTAGTCCTCTAAGGGTGCTTTGAAACGACGAACTGATGCCGGTTCAAGGATGTTGGCCGGTACATATTTAGATAAAATCGGGTGTTTCCAGACATCGGTTTTATCATACCAGTAACGCTCACCCCAGATACCGCCGTAACCAACACCTAAGGTCGGCACATAGGCGGTATTTGAACCTGCCCACAGTTGTTTCACATCATCATAAACAGATGCCACCGGAATGGAATGCTCAATACCGGTGTGACCATCGATAATCATGCTCATATTGTGCATAAATAAGGAGCCACCTTCAGGCACCACCATTAAACCGGTTTGGCGAGCGGCTTCTAAGATTTGTTGGCGTTGATCGCGGCGGGGTTGGTTGTAACTTTTGACACTAAAAGCACCGGCGGCTTTCATGCGTTTTAAATGTCCCATGGCATCGTCCAGACTATTGACTTTGGCGGTGATGTAATGGGTTGCACCGTATAAAATGGTACCGGTCGAATAGGTTCTTGGTGCGGTAATTAAACCCGCTTGCTGCATTTCCGAGGCGGCAAAAATGGCTTCGGTGTTGGCCGACGGGTTATGGGTGGTGGTGACACCGAACGCCAATGAGGCATAGGCATTCCAGTTTTCTTGGGGAATGATTTGGTCATTGGCATAAGGGCCGTGCCAATGGACATCCACAAGGCCCGGGATAATGGTTTTTCCGCTGACATCCAAAACTTCAGCATCAGCCGGTATGTCAATATCAGCACCAAGCGCTTGAATCCGATTGTCTTTAATAATAATCACACCATTGTCAATCACCTGTTGCGCACCATCCACTTGTTCCATGGTAATGATTTTCGCACCTTTTAATGCCACCAATCCTTTGGGTTTATCGGTTTTCGCGGTTAGTTCAATGGTGGTTTGTTGCGGTTCAGGTTTGTCTTCAACAGCTTCATCATTGAGAAAATCAAACACAGCTGACAACGGTTGTTGATAAAGATTAGGCCCCATGGCCCAACTTAACTGTTTTGAATCCCGGCTCCAGGTAAGGTTTTTGCCGGCATAGGTCGAGAATTTCTGCAGCGGTAAATTCTTCGCCCCGGAGCCGGTGGCTATGTACTGACCGTTACGAACAAATGGCGTGACATAAACCTGGAAATTCTGGATAAAGGCCAGCCATTTTTCATCCGGAGACACTTTAAAATGACTGATCCATTCACCTTGATAATGTTGCTGCTTATCATTACCGCTTAAATCTGTTGAGTACAGTTGACCGGTAAACACTTCACCTTTTTTATCGCTGCCGGTGAAATAGACACGCTCGTTGTTGTCGGTAAAAAACGGTTCACTGCCTGATTCGGCCAGTTTATTCTGTTCACCGGATTTAACATCAACTTTAAAAATACCGGTGTCATGGGAATACAAGGGACTGGTTAAATAACCGCCTTTAATGGCTTGAAAAACCGCAGTTTGACCGTTTGGTGACAGCACCGGATTAACATAATGACCTGGTTGTTTTGTCAGTTGTTGACTGCGGCCATTGAGTTTGGCCAAACGCACTGTGCCTAAGTCTTTATCATGCCATGTGCTGTAAATAATCTGCTTTCCATCGGCACTGTAACGTGGATAGAGCTCAAAATGGTCTGTTTGTTTGGTTAAGCGTTCGGGCCGCCCGTTAGGCAAGTTGACGGTATAAAGGTAACCCAAAGCCTGAAATAAGGCTTGCTTACCATCGGGTCTGACCTGTAACCAGCGCAGCATTTTAGCGTTGAATTCATCACTACCGACTTCATTACTGACTGTTATCGCTTGACGAATTTCACGTTGGTCTGCCACTTTGAAAGGAATCTGCGTGACTTCTTTGGAAGCCACATTAATGCGGTGAATGCCGCCTTTGGCGTAAAACACGATGTCTTTACCATCCGGCAACCAGGCAAAATTCGGGTAAACACCATGAATGGCCCAGGTTTCCTGCATATCACGGGTTAAATCGGTATAAATCGGCGTTAACTCACCACTGTTACGATTTTGGATAAACAAGGCGGTATCGGCACGAATACGACGCACAAAAGCCAAGAAGTTACCATCCGGTGAAGGTGTCGGTCTAACCGCCCCACCCGGTCCTGATACCCACGGTTTAATGTCACCGGTGGCCAGCTCAATGGCGTATATTTCGTAAATCTGGTTATTCGAATCTTTTGAATATTCAAAGTATTGACCCGGGGTGGAATCTCTTGAAAAAAGAACATATTGTCCATCCGGGGTATAAAAGGGTTCGCCCAAATCCTTTTGCTCGTTGGGCCGTTTGTTCAACTGCACACCTTTGCCACCGGATTTATGGTACAACCAGATTTCCCCGGCACCCAAAGAACGCATCCCGGTAAAATGTTTACGCGCAACAATATAATCACCATCCGGTGACCAGGCGGCCGAATTCAATAAGCGGAATTTTTCATCGGTCACGGCACGGGCATCACTGCCATCGACATGCATAATCCAGATATTATCACCACCGCCCTGATCGGAGGTAAACACCAGTTCTGTGCCATCCGGTGAAAATCGAGGTTGCATATCCCAGGCCATGGAGTTGGTGATATTCTTGGCCTCACCGCCGGTAATCGGCATGGTATAAATATCTCCGAGCAAATCAAAAACAATGGTTTGACCGTCCGGACTGACATCGAGGTTCATCCAGGTACCGGTTTCGGTATTGATATCTATCATTT
>CAZWVE010000137.1:0-4941 GCA_964636925.1 uncultured Marinicella sp. | reverse complement strand
ACCACCGTTTAATAATACAAACTCACCACGAAACATGTCTATGTCCGGATCATAATTAATGACAGCCAAGTAATCGTCAAATTTCATTGTATTAAGCATTGTCTGATTTTACTCCGTTTCTGGTTAACCAATCTCTTATAGCAGCCACCGCACCTTTATCAGTGTTCGGACTTGGGTGTGGACGATGAAAAACACGTATCTCATTAAATAATTTAACACCAATACGTGAACCCTCACGCTCTGATATATCTGCACCCAAAGCCTTGAACAGGGACTCAATTCGGCTCCATTTAATATTGCCACTGACTGGGCGATTAAATATTAAAGCCAATGTCTTCCTGTCTTTTGCTTTCATCAGCTTATAGTACTATTATTCAGTACTATATTCAAATATTTTTTACCACCATTGACATATCAGTCGTTAAGATTAAGATAAGGATTTAACAACTTTAGATTTTTATGCAAAAACAATTTATGCGGCGGGCCATTGAGTTGGCGCGTGAGGGAATGGATGCCGGTGCCGGTGGGCCGTTTGGTTCAGTGGTGGTGTGCAATGGTGAAATTATTGCCGAAGGCTATAACCGTGTCACCTCAGACAATGACCCAACCGCGCATGCGGAAGTCACTGCGATTCGCGAAGCCTGTCAAAAGTTAGGTACATTTCAGTTAAATGATTGCGAAATTTACACCTCTTGCGAGCCTTGCCCCATGTGTTTAGGTGCGATTTATTGGGCGCGACCGAAAGTGGTTTATTATGCCTGTACCCGTGAAGATGCCGCGGCCATCGATTTTGATGATCAGTTAATATATGATGAGATTGATGCCGGTATCGATAACCGTCAAATTACATTTAAACAAATGCAACGATCTGAAGCCTTAAGTGTTTTTAACGCCTGGCAAGACAAAACCGATAAAATTGAATATTAACCATGTCAAAACGCACACCCAACCCAGAAGTTATTGAGTTCTTACAAAACCGCCGCTCGGTGCTGATCAAACATTTAACAGAACCGGGGCCCAATGAGGACGAATTGAATACCATTTTAACCATCGCCACCCGGGTACCGGATCACCGCAAACTGGAACCCTGGCGGTTACTGGTTATCCGGGGCGAAGGTCGTAATCATTTGGGTCAGAAACTGGCTGATATTCGGGCTAAAAAACATGACCTGATTCCGCAACAGCTTGAGATTGAAGCCAATAACTTTAAGCGGGCACCTTTGGTGATCGCGGTGGTGTCTTCGCCACAAGAAGGCAACACACCGATTGAAGAACAAACCTGTTCCGGTGCGGCGGTGGCGCAACATATTAACTTAGCGGCGGCGGCTTTAGGCTATGCCAGTCAATGGGTCACCGGTTGGTCTTGTCTGGATAAAGATGCCCAAAAAGCCCTGGGACTGGCCGACCATGAATGGATTATTGGCTATGTATATATTGGTTCGACAGAAGATGAGCCTGCTGATCGCGCCCGTCCTGACCTGGCTGATAAAGTCACTTACTTTGAATGAATAAGAAATTTCTATGATTGTCCTCGGCATTGAATCTTCCTGCGACGAAACCGGTATTGCCATTTATAACAGCGCAAGCGGTGAATTGCTGGCCGATCAGCTTTACAGTCAAATCGAACTGCATACCAAATACGGTGGCGTGGTGCCGGAACTGGCCTCCCGTGACCATGTCCGTAAAATTGTACCGCTAATTGAACAGGCGTGTGAAGAAGCGAACATGACTTTGCAAGACATCGATGCAGTGGCGTACACCGCCGGACCCGGTCTTATCGGTGCATTATTAGTGGGCGCTTGTGTCGGGCGCTCAATCGCCTGGGCTTTAGATATTCCCAGTCTCGAAATTCATCATATGGAAGGCCATTTACTGGCGCCATTATTGGCAGAGGATAAACCTGAATTTCCGTTTTTGTGTTTACTGGTGTCCGGTGGTCATACCTTATTGGTGGACGTACAAGGCTTGGGTGATTATGAAATCCTGGGTGATACCCTGGATGACGCCGCCGGTGAAGCTTTTGATAAAACCGCCAAACTACTCGGCCTACCCTATCCCGGTGGTCGCTATATTGCTGAATTAGCCGAGCAAGGCGATGTCAACCGTTTCAAATTCCCCCGCCCGATGATGAATCGCCCGGGTCTGGATTTTAGTTTTTCAGGCCTTAAAACCTTCACTCGTGTCACCTGGGAACAGCACCAGGACGATGACGACATTGGACAGCTGAAAGCCGATATTGCTGCTTGTTTTCAAGATGCCGTGGTCGATACCCTGGCCAAAAAATCCCTGCGCGGCATAAAACAAACCGGCCACAAATCACTGGTTATTTCAGGTGGCGTTAGCGCCAACCTTCAGCTGCGAGAAACATTAAATGCAATGGGCCAAAAGCACCACTTTAAAGCCTTTTTCCCGGAGTTAAAATACTGCACCGACAACGGTGCCATGATTGCCATCGCCGGCGCTCTGCGCTTAAATAAAAAAATTCCGACAATAGAAACCGCGATTCAAGCCTATCCCCGCTGGAGCCTGGAGCAGTTGAGCCCACCGTAAATCTGCCGCATTTCTCTTGTAATAGCTTTATAAAATATAACTTGTCATACTCGGGCTTGACCCGAGTATTTCTCGATGACGAGATATTACTAAGTGGGCTGAGATTCTCGGGTCGGTGCCCGAGAATGACGCAAATTTTTCGTAGCTGCGGGCCTTGCGCCCGCCATGTTTCGCCCTGGCGAGCGCAGCGAGTCAAACAGTGAAACTCATCAAAGACTGCGTAGGGGTTGCGGTTTGCATGCAGTGCAAGCGCTGATACCGAGTCCAATCTAACTCAGCACACCTACGTCCTGTAGGCGAGCGACCCCGGAGCCACCTTTTACTGGGCCGTCCAGCCCCCATCAAGCGCAATCGCTTGAGCTGTTATATTCCGTGCTGCAGGTGAAATTAAAAAGGCGGCAGTGCCTGCCAGTTCTTCGACGCTCACGAATTGCTTTTTGGGCATGTGTTTGAGCATGATTTTTTCGACGACCTCATCTTCACTGATACCGTGGGCTTTCGCCTGTTGGCTGATTTGGTCTCGCACCATGGCGGTATCGACGTAGCCGGGGCATAAGGTGTTAATGGTGATATCAAAATCAGCGACTTCTAAGGCCAGGGTCTTCGCCAGTCCTAATAATCCGTGCTTGGCGGAGATATAGGCTGATTTATAGGCCGAGGCCACCAGGGAATGGACTGAGCCGATGTTGATAATTCGGCCGAAGTTTTTGGCTTTCATACTCGGTAAAACAGCTTGTGTGGTCATGGCCGGACCCATTAGCATGACATTAATCAGCTGTTGCCATTTATCACGCGGAAAATCTTCTAAAGGCGCCACATACTGGACCCCGGCATTATTGACCAAAACATCAACACCTTCTTGTTCGGCCAAGGTTTTCAATTCAGCTAAGTGGTCTTCATTGCAGACATCCAACTGCATAATATCTACATCAAGCCCTTGTTGCTTAAGTTGCAGTTGGGTTTCCGTGAGCGAATTCAGATTGTAATCGCTCAGGATAACATGATGATCCTGCGCTAAATAGCGCCCAATGGCCAAACCAATACCACCACTGGCACCGGTAATCAAAACGTGTTTGGCTTTTTCAGTCATGATTTGTGTACTCCAGGACGTTGCGTGAAGCTTTTATCACTGCCTTCGGCTGTAAACTAATCGGTGGCACATTTAATTCAGAAAGTGGCTCAATGCCTGCCTCTGTTATTGCGCGTATTTTGGTGTGGACTTTTTGGCTTGGCGGCAGGGACTGATGATTGTTTAAATTCGCCCACATCATATCCAGAGCCTGCTCAAGATAAGGATGCATTGGCACAAACTGCTCGTTAAAACCCGGATACGCTAAGAACGCATCGAAATGTTGCACATGCTCAATGTCATAAAACCGCAGGTTTTTATTGGTGTTTTTAGCGCTTTGGTTTTTACTGAAATAAGCACGCGAAGCATGGTTAATGGCGACTGTGCCATCCGCAGTGCCATGTAACATAATGGTTGGTGTTTGACCCAAATCAGCATCAACCTGAATCGCCTTAATAGCAGGCTGAATCTCCTGCGAATGCGCTTTATCGTAAAAGCACTGCTGCGCCTGAAACCCAAAATTCGGGTGCATCATTAAGCGTTTATCCGGTTCACCGTTATCACCCAAACCGGCCACTTCTATGCCATTACCCGGGGCAATGCCATTGCCTTTAGCAAACATCGTGCGAATTTCTGTTTCCGTTAATGCTCGCACCTGGCCCATTTGAGTCATACCGGAAAAGACCACGCCACAGAGCTGATCTTCGGGCTTGGTCTGTAAATAGCTGTTGACGTATGTATGACCAATACTGGCCCACATATGACTTAGGGTATTGATTTGCGCCATTGCCAGGGCTTCTTGAGTTATCCCGGCTTGAAGCAGCTTATCCATCGCAGCTTTCGGCAAATCAGTGGCATCAGCCGGCAATAGCCCGGATGTTTGTAAGACCAGACAACGTTGCATCAACCACGGTTGAATCAATCCGGTATTGGCTTTAAAAGGTGCATTGTTTAATGATGGATGCAAAGCCGCACAAGGCTCATAAACACCCAGTAATGTGCCTAACTCGATGAGGCTCCTGGTTTCGATTGATTGACTTTGGTCCGCTTGCTTTAAGACATAACGGTAATCCAAATTCAGTTGCGGCTCAGCGGCTACCACCGCATCAATCAAACCGTCTTTATCAAGCTCAGCGGCGCGAAGCACGGCCCCACCGCCATTGGAAATACTGGCTGCCATGACGGTCACATTGTCTTTATTGAGTTCGTCATCGACCTCTGATGTTAAAACCGCTAAACCATAACGCGTCGCATCCAGGACAAATTCACCCCAATACTGCTCAGGATGAACGCCGGAAAAAGGCTGTTTTTGAATCACTTGC
>CAZWVE010000136.1:0-4983 GCA_964636925.1 uncultured Marinicella sp. | reverse complement strand
GCGCCGGTTAAACAGACGATAAAGAAAAAAGGCAGACTCCAGACACTTAAGCGGTTATGAATATCGGTTTGTTCCAGTTGGCGATTGCCGCCCCAACGCAGCTTAAAGGCATCTTTAAATAAACCCGGGTGGGCTAATATGCCCGAAATCATCAGGCCCAACATCATCGCCCCCAATAAACCCACCAACAAAATTCCGATGGTGTTGGGCAGGTGCAGATAAACATGCAAATCACTGAGCATTTCGGTCCAGGGTGTGTGCATATCAACACCACGGCTACCGTCTTTATTCAGGTAATAACCACCACTGCGGTTACTGACATGTGCCCGCGGGATGACGTCCGAGGGTGGTGCAAAATAAAGCGTTTTTGGTAGCGGTTCCCGGCTATTTAGGGCGTTGTTAATGGCGTTTTCTAACTGCTGAATATCAACTTGGGCGGATTCGGTAACCGTTGGCTGTTCCCAGCGTTCGGTTTCTTGAAAAAACACCACCAGAGCACCGCTTAAGCAAACCAGATAAAGAAGGACCGAAAAAAACAAACCCAGCCAGGCATGACTGCGCAGTGATTTTTTGACCACATTTTTAGAAGGCGTCAGGGCTTTTGTTATATTCATTGCAGCCCCCAAAGACTCAGACAACTGATGCTGATTAAAACAACACCGGTGCGGGTTAAATGCGAGGTGGCCGTCAGCCAGACAGCGATTAATCCCCATATCAGTGGTACCAGCATAATCATCACCACCAATCGATTCAAAGTTAACAGGGGTAATAAATATGTGATCGCAGCGGACAGAATAATGGCCATCGCCAACGCCAACGGACCGGCCAAGATAACCATCAAAAGCTTATACCAAACAGAGGCGGTTGCTTGGTAAGGGTGTGTGCGTTTGATAGGTTTTTCAGATTTTCGGGTGCTGTTTAGATAAATCCATAGATAAGCCGGTAGGGTGATTAAAAATAAGCTCAAAAAGAGGGCATACTCAAAGCCGTTGGCTGTTGTTAACAGATAAAAAGAACCGACCAGTAATGCCAGAATCAATAAGCGATGGGGCCATTTTTGACTTGTCTGTTGACTGAAATAGCCAATAATCGGTGTCACGGCCAGAAGTAAAAAGGCGATGGATGTTAATAAAACAGGCATAAATCGGAGTGCGATAAAAGCGTCTAAAAAATGCGTATATTATGACAAATGATAATCATTAACAATGGGAAAAAGGAAATTTTATTGTTTTTACGGGTTGTAATAGGAATCATTATCATTATAATTCGCATCGATAATATGGCGGCCTAATGGCCATAACGGAATCATTCACAGACGATAAAAATTGATAATGAAGAAACTAAACTATTTAACTGCCCTGTTATTACCGGCGATGACCTGTTTAACCGTGACTGTTGCAACAGCACAAACAGAGGAAGCCACATCTGAAAACGTGACCATGGATCAGATGGTGGTGGTCGGTTCCAGAGCCCCCACTGAAATCAGCCAAATTCCGGGTACGGTCTGGGTCATTGATCGCGATGACATTGAACAACAAGCCGATACAGGTGCTGATTTAAAAACTGTCCTGGGTCGTTTGGTGCCGGGTTTGGATCTGGCGCCGCAAGGACGCACCAATTTTGGTCAAAACCTGCGGGGCAGAAGCGTTCAAGTGCTGATTGACGGTGTTTCGATGAACGGCTCACGGGGCTTATCGCGGCAGTTTGATGCCATTGATTTATTTAATGTCGATCGCATTGAAGTGTTATCCGGTGCCAGTAGTTTGTACGGCGGCAGTGCCACCGGCGGTATTATTAATATTATCACAAAATCCGGTGATGGTGGGAATTTAAGTTTTGAAACACAGGCGCAATTGAAATCCGGTTTTAACAGCAGCGATGATCTGCAAAAACAACTGGCCCAATCAATTAGTGGCGGTGGTGAAAGCGTCAACGCACGCTTGGGCATTTCGTACACCGATAATGAACGTTTTTATGACGGTAATGGTGAGGAAATATTTCCTGATATTACCCAGACAGACTTACAGGATAACCGTCAAATCGATGTGCTTGGTCGTGTCGATTTCGCTTTAAGTGATAATCAAAGCCTGGATTTAACCGGGCAGGTGTATCGCTCCGGTTTTAAAGGTGATCGGGATGTGTACTTTCCGAATTTAACCGATGCACCGGTGGCTAATTTGTTTGGTGCTGAAATTCGGGATGGCTTTGATTCGGATCGTGACCCGGCCACCGACCGGGAATTATTTAACGCCCAATATCACCATGCTGATATATGGAATCAGGATTTTTACCTGCAGGCGTTTTATCGCAATGAACAGTCCGCGTTCCACGCGTTTCCTTATCCTTTTTTACTGGCGGCTGAGCAGCGATATGCCATTCAGTTTGCCGCCTCAGAACAAAACACCCGGCAAACCGGCATCAAAGCTTTGTTCGATAAGCGCATTAATGACCGCTTTAGAATCAGTTATGGTGTGGATTTTGAGCAGGAGCGTTTTGATGCCAATCAAATGTTCTTTGATTATCGTCTGACCGATGAAACCGGTGGTTTGGTGCAGCGACAATCCGGTCTTGAAGATCGCTACCCAAGCTATGATGTGGATGGTCTGGCGGGCTATATACAAAGCGATTGGCAAATCACCGATGCATTTAAATTGACCGGTGGTCTGCGTTATCAGCACACCGATGTGGAAGTGGATGATTTTATAAAATATGGTTTCAGTGGTTTTGACGAAACCCGTGTGGGTGAACTGGTGCCCGGTGGCAGCAATGATTACGATGCCACCTTAGTTAACGTAAGCGGTTTGTATGATTTTGGCCGTCATCAGACTTGGCTGCGTTTCTCACAAGGTTTTGAATTACCCGATCCGGCCAAATACTATGGAAAATCACCGGAAGTTAATGTCAATGATAATCCCTTAACCGCGATTAAAACCGATCAGGCCGAATTGGGCTGGCGTTATCTAAACGATCGCATCTCAACCCAATGGGCGTTGTATTATGCCTGGTCTGATAAAGCGGTGGAAAACACCGATGATTTATCGGTGATTGTGGTGGATGAAAAGACCCGTGATTTTGGTTTGGAAGGTGCGGTTGATTACTATGCGGATCACGGCTTTGCCTTGGGTGGTACGGTTCATTGGGTGCGTTCTGATCAGAAAAATGCGGAAGACAACTGGAAACGTCAGGATGCCCGCTATGCCTCATTGTCCTCACTGACTGCTTATGTCGGCTGGAGCAACAATGATTTCGACATTCGGTTGCAAAGCCAGCGCGCCTTTGATCTAAAAGATTCAGCCGGTCGTGAAATTAACGGTAATACCACTTATGATTTGGTGGCCGGTAAAGACACCGCCATCGGCCGTTTCACCCTCGGCATCGAAAACCTGTTGGATAAAAGCTATTCCACGGTTTGGGGGCAACGCGCCACCTTATTTTACGCCTCTTTTGGGCCTGAATATCTGTTTGATTTTCAGGGACGCGGCCGCACCTTCGCCCTTAATTGGTCCTATAGTTACTAAGATCAAAGGGTATCGAAAGGCCCTCATAAACCCTATGTTTAGACAAGGATGTCTTGTCTAAACGGGTTGAATAATTGCAAGCCGTTAATCGATCCGATGACGGCTTTTTTTGTGGCGGATAAAAAATAAAAAAATATCTGCGTAGGACGGCGAGGTTCTATACAATAATGGGCTTGTATAATTTTAGATAATCAACAACAAGAGGACAGGATATGGAAGGCTTATTTACCATTGAAAATTTAATGACGCTGGGTATGTTGGTGATGCTGCAGGCGGTCTTGGGTTTTGATAATTTGTTGTACATTATTATTGAATCCAAACGGGTTGAGGTCACCCGGCAATCGAAATTACGTACCACGGGTATCTGGATGGCGGTGGTTTTTCGTTTGTTGCTGTTGTTTTTATTGCTGAAGATTTTAAGTTATTTTACTGAACCGTTGTTTTCCATTGGCTGGCAGGGGGTGATTGAAGGCACCTTCAATCTCAGGGCTTTGGTGGTGTTATTGGGCGGGGTTTTTATTATTTATACTGCCACCAAGGAAATTTTACATATGCTTTATATGGAAGAGAAAATGCACGATAAGGGCAAGGCGCAATCATCGTTTGGTAAAGCCTTATTTTTAATCGTGACCATGAACGTGGTATTTTCCTTTGATTCAATTTTAAGCGCCATGGCGTTGACCGATAATTACATTGTCATGGCCACCGCGATTCTTATCGGTGCTTTGTTGATGGTTTGGTTAGCCGATACCATTGCTGATTTTTTACAGCGTAACCGTATGTTTGAAGTGCTTGGTTTATTTATTTTATTGATTGTCGGCGTTATGTTGCTGACTGAAGGAGGCCACATCGCCCATTTGAAATTCTTTGGACATGAGATTGTACAAATGAATAAGGCGACCTTCTATTTTGTGATTGTGGTGCTGGTGCTGACTGATATTGTGCAATCACGCTATTCGAAGAAATTAAATGCCATGAAAAAAGCCGCACAAAAGGATGTGGGCTGATGGATAATTATTTATTGATTGCGATTGCCGCCATTGGTGTTTTGGGGTCGTTGGCTCATTGGTTGTCCTGGTGGTTAAAACTGCCGTCGATTTTGTTTTTATTGCTTATCGGCATTATTTTGGGTGCGCCGGTCACAGGCTGGTTAAAACCCGATCTTATTTTTGGTGATTTATTATTTACCATCGTGTCTTTATCGGTGGCGGTGATTTTATTTGAAGGGGCATTGACCTTAAATTTCAGTCAAATCCGGGGTCTGGAATCGGTGGTCAGGCGCATGGTGACCGTGGGTATGGTGGTGACCTGGTTGACCATTGCCCTGGCGACCCATTGGTTGCTTGGTTTGGATTGGTTGTTGTCGTTGTTGTTTGGTTCTTTGGTGGTGGTCACGGGGCCAACCGTGATTGTGCCGATGTTGCGGATTTTGAACCTCGATAAACGCATTGCCAATGTCTTACGC
>CAZWVE010000135.1:0-5022 GCA_964636925.1 uncultured Marinicella sp. | reverse complement strand
CACCTTTCACCGGAGCGGCTTCTGGTGTGATTGAATAACGCCTATACATTCTGACTCAAATCGCTGGATGCCGGCCTGCGCCGGCAAGGAATAAGGATTTTATTGCTGAAGCCTGAAACACCCGGAACTGTTGTTTGAGTGAACCTCAGGTCTTATCATGTCAGGATAAAACCATAAATAGCAACCTTACCGGCGCAGGCCGGTACCCAGCGTCTTTGGGGATGAGTTTAGCTTCCTTTGATCCTCACCAAAGTAACCACAGTAAAACTCATCACAAAATTAAAAGAATATTTGGCAGTAAACCATCAGCTCGCTTGTTTAAAGGGTTATTACATTAAAAAACAGTGGTGATTTATGAAAAAATTCAGTTTATTGTCGGGCTTGTTGTTACTCAGCATGATGGCTCAAGCCAATCTCATCGTGGTCAACAGCAACCAAGATGCTGCCATTGATGACAACCTATGTACCTTGAGAGAGGCCTTGGCTGCTGCCAACTATGATGTGGCTTATTTTGGTTGTTCTAAGGGTTTGGGAGATGACTTGATTTGGGTATTAATTGGCACCAGCGGTGACAGCATTCAACTCAACTCGACCTTGCCCATTATTGAAGGCGTAGAGATTCAGGGCCCAGGTGCAGATAATTTGGTGCTGTTTCCAGCAGCTGGTTTCGATGGGCATATCTTCCAAATTAACACCACTGATGATGTCAAAATAAAAGACATGCGCATCGGTGGTGCCAGATCCAGTGCCATTGATGTGGTGAATGTAGGTGAATTAACCATTGAAGACATGCAATTTTTAAATAACACGGCAGCCAGCGATAATAATTATGGTGGCGCCATTCACGCCGATACTCAAGATGGTACGACCCAGTCTATCAACAGCTTAATTATTGAAAACACTTTGTTTCAATCAAATTCAGCAGATTTTGGAGGCGCCATCGCTGCCGGTGGGGCTTATGAATTTATCGTTAATAACAGTATATTCGAATACAATACAGCCACAGAGGATGGGGCTGCAGTTTTACGGAAATATCGTTTGTTTCAAGATATAGATACAATCTTTACTCGTATTAACAACAGCCAATTCGTGAGTAACAACACGGGTAGTGGCTCAACTGTTGCTACATTGCAACAAACTTTAGACATCAATACGTCATTATTTCTCAACAATACAGGTAATGCCACCATTTCTGCAACCAATTCCAGAGGAGCCATAAAAAACTCTATTTTCTCAGCCAGCAATGTGGGTCAATCAATATTGGCAACAGGGATTTCTCAGACTTTAGCCAGTATTGTCAGTGTAAACTACAACACTTTTATTAATTCCTTAGATACCATTGATATAACAGTGAATAATTTTGCTCAAGTTGCAGTACAAGGCAATGCCTTCGCGGGTTCAAATCCGACCAGTTGTATTGAAGTGAACAGTTTTACATTGATAAGTAACGGCTATAACCTTGAAAGTGCCGGTTCCAGTTGTACATCCGACGCAACCGATATGCCCAATACAGATGCCAATTTAATGGCATTAAGTTATTACGATGGCGACAGGTTAGTTGCTCCACCTTTTCCACTCAGCCCTTTGGTTGATGCAGGGGCAAACTGCACTAACGAGGATTACTCAGGTGAAGGTCGTCGCAGAGATGGTGATGGTAATGGCCAAGCCAGATGTGACATAGGTGCGGTTGAAAGGCCCCATGCGCACAGATTATATTTAAGTTTTTCAGGTGATGGTGACGGTGAAATTCAATTACATGATTTTTCTTTGACTTGTGCTGTAGCGGACTCTACCTGTATCTGGCCATTACCAGAAAACCAAACTTATTCATTCACGGCCACGCCTGATGCAGGCAGTACCTTTATTCAATGGGGTTTGGCGTGTTCGGGTGATACGACGTGTGACATTACTATGGATAACTTCAAATTTTTGAATGCTAAATTTGCTCAAGCAGCCAATCCAGTGCAACTGACCATAGTTAAAAACTTAGCCTCCCCCCAACTTGATGTAACCGTAACCAGTTCCCCGGCTGGTATTGTATGTGGGCCAAACTGCAGTGCCGGATTTATCGAAGGCGATCTGGTGACTTTAACCGCGGATGTTGAACCAGGCACTAAGATCGACAGCTGGCAAAACTGCGACATCGTTCTACAAAATGGCCGCCTCTGTAGAGTGGGCTTAACCGCTGACAGAACAGTCACTGTCAACGTTATAGCCGATCCCGATGTTATTTTCGCCAATGGTTTTGAGTAAATATTTATTTAAGTAAGCTCTCTCAGAATGGGTCATCAAGGATGTGATCCATTTTATATTCAACGTTATAATTATTCGAATCATAACACTTCGACAAGCTCAGTGGACTTAGTCGCTAAAGTAAATGAATCCATGTATATTGCCAAGCCGGTTGAGCCGCGTCGAAGCCTAATTCAGATTGTGATGCACATGGATAGGCTCAATGAGCTTAGTATCTGATTTAGCAGCACCCCTAAAAGTTGCCATATAAAACTATATTCTCGATTTTTATAACTAATTGGCAGTAAACATGTTATTGAGCTGTTTACAGGGATATACATCTAAAAATCAGAGGTGACTTATGAAGTATTTAGTTTCAATATTTTATTTAATCGTATTCAGTGGGGTAACCCAGGCCAATGTGATATTCGTTAACAGCACGGCCGATGTGGTGGCTGACGATTCTGACTGTACGTTGCGTGAAGCCCTGGTGGCTGCAAATCAAGACATTGTTTTTAATGGTTGTGCCAAAGGTCTGGGTGATGACTATATTGTGCTTTTTATAGCGAATGATGAAATCTTGATAGAAAGTACACTAAGTATCACCAGCGATGTACATATCGAAGGACCCGATACATTGGCAATAAAACCTGCACCAAGTTTCAATGGTGTATTGATAGAAATTAATACCCTCGATAATGTGATGTTAGAAGGGTTTAGGATTGTGGGCGGTCAATCAGCGGGATTAAAAGTTTCTCTGGTTGATGCCTTAATACTTGAATCGATGCAGTTTGTGGGTAATTCGGGTTTTGGCGCTGTCTATTTTCCGGGACCACAGAATAACTCTGAAGCATTGGTGGTTAATGGCTCAACATTCACCAATAACGTATCAAGTTCAGATGGAGGTGCCATTTCAATCAGAGGTGTCTTAGATGTGATTATAACTGACAGTACTTTCAGTCAAAACACCACCAGTTCTGGAAACTCTAATGGTGGTGCTATTTATATTTTGTCGGCATTCAATAGTGCCCTTTACTCAGGTCAAGAAGTACACATTATCAATACCGATTTTATAGATAATCAGACCAGTCAAAAAGGCTCTGCCATGTCGGTTATTGGTGATATACCTGTATTGATTGAAAACAGTCGCTTTTCTGGGAATCAAAGTTTAAGTCATCGAACGGTTTTAGAGTTAAGAACTCCTTATTCAACAGATACAAACACCTATTATCCTGCAACAATCACTGCCTCATCATTTACTGCAAATACCGGCAATGCCATAAGCATTATCACCAAGCCAGCCACCATCAGTCGAAATCTGTTTTTAAACAATAAAACATTCAATCTTGATGGGCTCATTGACATCAATGAATCCAACACCCTATTCGAAAACAACATATTGGCTAACAATGTACCTACTAACAATAATGCCGAAACACCTACGATGGTTGTGCTGAATACCAATGAAACCATTCAAGTTCCAATCTTTGAGATAAATTTAAAACAAAACACATTCACTGACAATGAGGGGTTTCTGCTTGGGGGCAGTAGTTTTACCGACAGCACGACCCAAATTAGTATGGCCAACAACCTTTTCAATCAAGCGGCCTTAACAGATGATTGTTTCAAAAGTGATACCAGTTCAACCATTGTTTCTCTGGGTGGTAATGTCCATCACGGCAGTGGTGATTGTGCCCCGGATGTGAATGATTTTTCAGGTGCCAGCATAGGCTTGCTGCCATTGGCGGATTATGGCGGTGTGGTGCATTCAATGCCGTTGAAACCTGACAGCCCGTGGTTGGATCAGTTCAGTTGTACCGGTGATGATTTTTCTGGCGAAGGCCGACCACATGATGGCGATGGTGATGGTGTGGCTTTGTGTGACTTGGGCGCGGTTGAAAGTCCTGATGCACATAAATTAACGCTGAATTTCGCCGGTGATGGCGAAGGTGCGATTGACCTGTTTGCATTGGATGTGGATTGTGGTTCGTCTGAAACAGCTTGTGAATGGGGCATCACCCAGAACCAAACTCACACATTAACCGCTACACCAAACGCCGACAGTACCTTTATCCAATGGGCTGGTGCTTGCAGTGGAGATACCACCTGTGAAGTGACCATGAATACGGCCAAAACAGTCACCGCTGAATTTGCAACAGTGGTTAACCCCATCCGATTAACCACCAGAAAATTCGCCAATGAACCCGGTTTAAGCGCCACCATCGTCAGTGCACCGGCTGGGATTCATTGTGGTCGAAACTGTTTTGCTGATTTTGTTGAAAATGATGTGGTCAATTTAACTGCTGAACTGGGCGAAGACACTGTGATAGACACCTGGCTGGGTTGTGATGCCATATCAACTAACGGCGTTTGCAAAGTCGTCATGGGTTCAAGCGATCGAACCGTTGACCTGTTTTTAATGCAAGATCCTGACATTATTTTTAAAGATGATTTTGAATAAATCTCAATCGTTCTCGCCAAATGGGTCATCAAGGATGTGACCCATTTTTCTGTTTCCCGAATTATTTAACAACCTCAGTCATCAAAATCAATTCGGTAGGATGGGCTCCGCCCATCATTAATTAATTTAGATTTGTGGTGGGCAGAGCCCACCTTACTCATTCGGTTTAGGTTTAATATGAAAGGCTCTATGTAATCACTCAGCCCAAAACACCACCCGAATATCCGCTTGTAGCATTTCACTCAACTTTTGTAGGTCATCCAAATCAAAATGGGCGTATTGACAATCCATATCTGACTCAAAGAATTCAAGCAGTTCTTCCAATGACA
>CAZWVE010000134.1:2702-5091 GCA_964636925.1 uncultured Marinicella sp. | reverse complement strand
TATGATTGAGCAGCCCGAACGATTAATCGTGTCACAACCTGATTATTTAAGTACATTTAATGAAGCCCTCACTGAGTTTGATGTGGATCTGTGGCAAGATTATTTCCGTTGGCAATTACTCCGTTCAGCGGCACCCTATTTAAGCCGGGAGTTTGAACAAGCGAGTTTTGATTTTTACGGCACGGTTCTCTCCGGCACACCGGAACAAGAACCCCGTTGGCAACGTGGTGTTAATTTAGTCAATGGTTTAATTGGAGAATTGGTGGGCAAAATTTATGTTGAAAAGCATTTCCCACCGGAAGCCAAGCAACGCATGAATGTCATGATTGAAAACTTGCGTGAAGCCTACGGCGACAGCATTCGAGATCTGGATTGGATGAGCGATGCCACCAAAGAAAAAGCCCTGGTTAAACTGGCTAAGTTCAACCCCAAAGTGGGTTACCCGGATCAATGGCGGGATTACAGTGACATGGCCATTCAAGGCGATGACTTAATAGCGAACTTAGTGGAAGCGAATCGTTTTTTAACACACCGTAATCGCAGCAAGCTGGGGCAACCCATCGATCGTCACGAATGGGGCATGAATCCGCAACGGGTCAATGCCTACTATAATCCCACTAAAAACGAAATCGTGTTCCCGGCGGCCATCTTACAACCACCATTTTTTAATTTAGAAGCCGATGAGGCGGTTAATTACGGTGGTATTGGCGCGGTTATCGGCCATGAAATGGGCCATGGTTTTGACGATCAGGGTTCAAAATACGACGGTGATGGCAATCTGAAAAACTGGTGGACTGAGGACGACCGAAAACGCTTTGAAGAACGCACCGCGCAACTAATCAAACAATACGATGCCTTCACGGTACTCGATGGTGTGCATGTCAAAGGTGAATTCACCCAGGGTGAAAACATCGGCGACTTAAGTGGCATGGCGATTGCCTATAAAGCCTTCAAAAATAATTACACCGATGATCTTGTCATTGACGGCTACACCCCGGATCAACGATTTTTCCTGGGTTGGGCCCAAGTGTGGATGCGTAAATACCGAGATGAAGAACTGCGTAAACGCATTGAAACCGACCCGCACTCACCTTCTGAATTCCGTACCAACGGCATTTTAAGAAATATGCCGGAATTTTATCAGGCCTTTGACGTCAAACCCGGTGACGGCATGTACCTGCCACCGGAAGAACGCGTTAAAATCTGGTAATTGACCACCCATAAAGAAAAAGGCGGCCAACGAGCCGCCTTTTTTATCGCTAATTTACTATATACCGGCGAAGGCAGGTACCCAGGGTCTTTGAGAGTACATCTGCATTATTTAATCAATACATTTTAAGAAATTAACCACGAAGGACACGATGAACACACAAAGCACACAAAGGAAAAATATTGAATTAAATATCTTTGCGTCTTTTGTGAAAACTTTGCGTACTTTGTGGTTAAAAGTAACCCCAGAGAATAGTAAAACATCGTTTAAAGAAAGACGAGTATCAGACACTTTATTTATTTTTTTCGCCGTTCTTCATCAACTCAAAGGTGACCACAATCGGCAAGTGATCGCTCGCGACTTTGGCTGTTTTTATTTTTGAACGGTGGGCATTAAGGGCTTTTAAGCCACCACGGTAATAAATCCGGTCTAAACCACCACGCGGGGAAAAAGACGGATAGGTTTTGATGGCTTTTTCATTGCCACGAATGGTGGTGCGGTCAGTGGCGCATTGAAAGTCACGACCAATAATAAACAAGGCCCGTAATAAAGACCGCCAGTCATTAAAATCACCGCCAACGATACAAGGGTAATCGGGATTGATATTGGAAAATTCTCTGGATTTAAACAGAATACCGGCTTGTTTCTGGCGTTCTTTGGCCGATAAGCCCAGATGCAGATTAAACACATCCAGCATCAAACGGTCATTACGCGATTCATCTAAATCAATCAAGGTATGCTGACAACCGCGCTTTTTCTTATTATCCACGGTTAAGTCAATATTACTTTCGCCGACAATCGGAAACCGGCTTAAGGTGGCATTACCGTAATAGCCTTTTTTTAAGCTGACATTATAGCCGGTGGCTTTATAGGGATAGTCACACATATCCGCTATGGTTGCCGCCAAATCCAATTCATTAGACCGTGGCACCCCATAGTCAACCTCTTGCAACATCACGATATCGGCATTTAGGGTGTTCAAAATATCCGAAATCCGCTGCGGACTGAACCGGCGATCCAGACCAATGGCGCGATGAATGTTGTAACTAACCAGTTTAAATATCATATTAACGCAATTGACTGTCTTTTGAGCCCCGTCGATTAAACGTTGACAGGTCACCGCTGTCCTGATCCGCCAATTCCTGGCAGTTTACACACAATCGCACACCCTCAATCGCT
>CAZWVE010000134.1:1334-2692 GCA_964636925.1 uncultured Marinicella sp. | reverse complement strand
CGCTTTGGGAATCGGCACATCACATTCTTCACATTGACTTCTACTGGGTCCTGAGGATTGTTGTTTTTTTATCTGAGACAGCGCATCAGCCACATCCGCGTCAATCTGCTCCTGAACTGCACCGTCTTTATACCAACCGCCAGCCATACTGTTCTCCAAAAATAATCAATAATATCATAGTGCTATCAGTTTAACTTAACGCCGTTTTTACATCTTTTATCAGGCACGGCCAGAACCACAGCACCATCCTCATTATGAAAACCGGTGACCAAACACTCAGACATCATGGGACCGATTTGTTTGGGTGGGAAGTTAATCACGGCAATGACTTGTTTGCCGATTAATTCATCTGTTTGGTATAAATCGGTAATCTGGGCGCTGGATTTTTTAATGCCGATGTTATCACCGAAATCCACTTTTAACTGATAAGCCGGTTGCCGCGCCTCTTTAAAAACTTCAGCGGACACGATGGTGCCGACACGGAGTTCAACCTGTTCGAAATCCTGCCAGTTGATGATTTTCATGGTCAGGCTTGGCAGGCGTTGGCGACTTTGCTGTTAACTGCACGACCCAGGACTTGACTAATGTTGTTGCCGGCGGTGATGAGTTTATCCAGATCAATACCGGTTTTAATGTCCATGCCATGCAACATATAGACCACATCTTCGGTGCTGACGTTGCCACTGGCACCGGGTGCATAGGGACAGCCGCCGATACCGGCCACGGAGGCATCGATAATCCGGGCACCTTCCTGAATACAGGCTAAAATATTGGCCAGCGCCTGACCGTAGGTGTCATGAAAATGGACCGCCAAAGAGTTGGTGGGGATGCGTTTGGCCACCTGGCTGAACATACGTTGTGCTTTGAGTGGTGTACCGACACCGATGGTATCGCCCAGTGAAATTTCATAACAGCCCATGGCAAACAGTTTTTCACTGACAGCCGCCACTTGTTCGGCGTCAATTTCACCTTCATAGGGACAACCCAACACACAGGAGACATAACCGCGAACCTTGATGTCTTGCTGCTTGGCCTGCTCTAAAATCGGCGCAAAGCGCTCAAAAGATTCTTCGATGCTGCAATTGATGTTTTTTTGGTTAAAGGTTTCTGAGGCCGCGGTAAACACCGCCACTTCTTTGATACCGGCAGCCATGGCCGCTTCAAAGCCTTTCATATTGGGTGTCAATGCTGAATACACCACCCCTTCATCCGGGGTTAAACCGTCCGCGATTTGCCTGGCGTCGGCCAATTGCGGCACCCATTTGGGGCTGACAAAACCGGTGACTTCAATATGTTTTACGCCGGCTGCACGTAACTCATTGATAAGTCTGATTTTATCTTCAACTTGAATGACTTTT
>CAZWVE010000134.1:0-1324 GCA_964636925.1 uncultured Marinicella sp. | reverse complement strand
GATTCATTTTGCAGACCATCTCGGGGTGAGACCTCAACAATTTTAACACTTTGTGGCAAACTCATCATGGCACCATCTCCACTAAAATATCATCAGCTTTAATTTGCTTATCCACGGTCACTGCCAGCGATTTAATCTCACCGTCACGCTCGGCTTTAATGGCCAGTTCCATTTTCATAGCTTCCATAATAACCAGGGTGTCACCCTGATTAACCTGTTGACCTTCGCTGACTTTAATGGCGATGATTTTACCCGGCATGGGGGCGTATAAGGCGTTGGCATCAGAAGCCACGGCCTGAACATCATGATTAGGTAATTGCAGTGTATAACGTTGGTTATTATGAATCACCTGAACATGGTGACGGTGTCGATAACACATGTCACTGCTTGTGGGTTGGTAATGATACTGACCGTCGATCAGGTAGCCGTCATCGCTAACTAAGACCTGATGTTGGTGCGTAGCATCCCCACTTGTTACCTGAATCGTCAGTGGCTCAGTGTTTTGTAAACGCCAGCCGATGGCCTGCTGCCAGTGTCTGTTAGGGTCGTTATGATGCAATAAATGTTCGGCCAAAATAGCCAGAACAACAGGCGGTATAGTTTGTTGCAAATCAATGGTCTTATTGTCCAGGCTGTTAGTATATATTTGATGATTTTTAAAATAAGAACTGTCGATAATCTTTGATAAAAAAGCCAAATTCGTGGTTACGCCAAAAACCACACTGCCATTAAGCATTCGTTGCATCCGCCGGATACAAGCATTTCGGTCTTCGCCCCAAGCCACTAATTTAGCAATCATCGGATCATAGTGAATACTGACACTGTCTTGCGCTCTTACCCCGGCATCCACCAATCCATGTTCATCATCAGCCAGCACCAGTTGTTCAATTAATCCGGTGGACGGTAAATAGTCATTGGCGGCGTCTTCAGCATAAACCCGAACCTGAATGGCATGGCCGTGACAAGTAATGTCAGATTGCGATTTTGGTAAAGGCTTACCTTCTGCCACGGCAATTTGCCAGGCCACTAAATCAATACCGGTAATGAGTTCTGTGACCCGATGTTCCACTTGGAGACGGGTGTTCATTTCCATGAAGTAAAACTGATCACCCTCTAAAATAAATTCAATGGTGCCCGCACCACGATAATCAATGGCCTGGGTGGCTTTCACTGCAGCCTGATGCATGGCTTTTCGCACAGATTCATGCAAATCTGCAGCCGGTGCCTCTTCGATAATTTTTTGGTATCGGCGTTGGGTTGAGCAATCGCGCTCAAATAAATGCACGACATGTCCCTGACTGTCCGCAAAGACCTGCACCTCAAT
>CAZWVE010000133.1:4682-5096 GCA_964636925.1 uncultured Marinicella sp. | reverse complement strand
TAAAGCTGGCGATAAAGTTGGGGTGATTGGTCTCGGTGGTTTGGGTCATATGGGTGTCAAACTTGCGGCCGCCATGGGCGCAGAAGTGGTGATGATTACCACTTCACCTGAGAAAGGTGCAGACGCTAAGCGTTTAGGCGCGTCTTCAGTGTTGGTTTCAAAAGACGAGGCCGCCATGGAAGCCCATGCCGGAAGTTTTGATTTTCTGCTGAACACCATTCCGGTGGCGCATAATTTAGATCCGTATATTCCACTGTTGAAAATGGGCAAAACCATGTCCTTACTGGGCGCCAGCCAAGTTGATTGTCACAGCCTTGGCTTGGCTTTTGGGCGCAAGGTGATTGCCGCATCGTTGATTGGTGGCATTAAAGAAACCCAGGAGATGCTGGATTTTTGTGCTGAGCACGACATAGT
>CAZWVE010000133.1:0-4672 GCA_964636925.1 uncultured Marinicella sp. | reverse complement strand
GAGATGATTGATATGCAAGATATTAATGCGGCTTATCAACGGGTGATGGATAACGATGTCAAATATCGCTTTGTCATTGATATGCAATCGCTTAAGGAGACTTGATGACCATCTATAAAAATGATGGCGGTTTTTATTGTCTGAGTTTGTAAGGGTTTTTCATGGTATCATTTAATTAAACGATAAATTGACATATCTTCTAAAAAGGCGATATAATTAATTATCATTCAATAAATAATCTTACAATATGATTGCAGTGATTAAAGGGGATATTGTGAAATCCCGGCAGTTAGATAACCCCAACAGATGGTTAACGCCTTTGAAGTCATTATTCAATGAATGGGGTACTTCACCGGCTCAATGGGAGCTGGTTTGGGGTGATTCTTTTCAACTGGAAGTGACAGAACCGGAATCGGCATTGTATAAAGCCCTGGCCATTAAAGCACTCATTAAACAAATCACAGCCGAACAATCAGAACGAACCATCAGCCCTTTGGATGTACGCATGGGCATTGGCATTGGCGAAAAAACCTTCAGCGGTGAACGGGTGTCAGAAAGTAATGGACCTGTGTTTATTCATGCCGACGAAGCTTTTCAACAATCGGAAAAATCAAAATCCACGTTATCCGTAAAAAGTCCCTGGTCACGGTTTGATGCAGAAATAAATCTTTATCTAAAACTGGCCGGTACTTTTATGGATGATTGGTCGGTGTTATCCGCGCAGTTGGTGACCCATGTTTTAAATAATCCGGAGGCCACCCAGGCTGAAATTGGCGCCCGGTTGGGTATTAAACAAAACTCTGTCAGCGGTCGTTGGCATCGCGCCCATGTGAATGAAATGTTGGCGGTGGAAGCGGCATTTAGACGACGCTTGCAAGAGGTGATGACATGATAATCCTGATTAAATTACTATTTGCCCATTTAGTGGGTGATTTTGTTTTACAGCCACGAGCATGGGTGCAAGCAAAAGAAAACAACAAACTCTTATCCTGGCGCTTATACGCCCATGTACTGATTCATGGCTTATTGGTTATGGTGGTCTTGGGCTCAATACACTATTGGCTGTTGGCTTTGGCGGTGATGGCGCTGCACTTTGTCATTGATGTCCTGAAGCTTTATGCCCAAAGCGAAGACAGCCGAACCCGTTGGTTTATCATGGATCAAAGCCTGCATATCATCGGCCTTGTGGCTATATGGTTTTTGTGGTTTAAGCCCAGCATTGATCTATCGACCTGGTTTAACAGTCAAACCATCTGGCTGTATGCCACGGCCTTATTGTTTTTGACTTTTGTCGCCGGTGTGGTGGTGCAAATTCTGATGTCACGCTGGACCGATACCTTAAATGACCTGCAAGACGGTTCATTGGCTCATGCCGGTCGCTATATAGGCATGCTGGAAAGACTGTTTGTGTTTGTTTTTATTGTGGTAGGGCAGTGGCAAGCCATCGGTTTTTTACTCGGCGCTAAATCCGTATTTCGTTTTGGCGACCTAAAAGAATCAAAAAACCGGCAATTAACGGAATATATTTTAATTGGGACTTTACTGAGTTTTGCCATCGCGGTGGCGACAGCCATGTTGGTGCTATTTCTTATCGGAGAATGACTTTTTATGATAAGCATAGATAACAGTGAGCGATTAAGCTACCGATTAATGACAGAGTCTGATGAGGACTTATTATTCGCCTTAGATCAAAATCCGGCGGTGATGCAACATATTAATCAAGGTAAACCCACCACACGTACGGAAATAGAAACTGTTTTTCTGCCGCGGATGATGCAATACCGAAACCCGGAAAATGGCTGGGGTTTATGGCAAGTCAATACCCTAGAAGACGATGATTTTATCGGTTGGATATTGGTGCGGCCTATGCATTTTTTCAGCAACCAACGTGATGATAAAGACCTCGAGTTGGGGTGGCGGTTTATGCAAAAAAGCTGGGGCAAAGGCTATGCCACAGAAGCTGCTAAAACCGTGATGAGGGCATTACATCAACAAGCCGGTTACACAAAATTTTCAGCGGTGGCGGTCCCGGAAAATAGCGGTTCAATTCGAATGATGGAAAAATTGGGCATGACGTATCAAAAAACGGCGCTGCATAAGGATCCATTGGGTGATATGGAAGCGGTTTATTATTCAGTGACTTTGGGGGAGTAATGGAAACTTTTATTCGCCCAATAAAACCAGAAGACAATGCCGCTGTTAAAAATCTGGTGCATGATGTGCTTATTGAACATGGCATATCCGGAGAGGGCTTTGCCGGAGTGGATCCTGAAATGGATAATATGTACTCGGCGTATCAAGGACCCATGGCAGCGTATTACGTCATTGAGCAGGCCGGTAAAATTATGGGTGCCGGCGGTTTTGCGCCTTTGGTCGGATGTGAAGGTGAGGGCATCGCTGAGTTGCGCAAAATGTATCTCAGGCCGGAATTGCGGGGGCAAGGTTGGGGTCATCGGCTGTTGATTAAGTGCATCGAAAGCGCCCGACAATCGGGTTTTAAACAAATGTATCTTGAAACCACACCGGCGATGAAAGCCGCCCAAAAACTCTATTTAAAGCATGGCTTTAATTATCGAGATACCCGCCTGGGTAATACCGGGCATGGCGGCTGTGAGGTTTTGATGTCGCGTTGGTTCAGATGACAGAGGACAGATGACGGAGGACAGATATTTTGTTACTTGGCTCCGCATCAGTCGTTTGACATAGAGCGACTTGTGGTTATATCTCAAAGACGCTTGATACCGGCCTGCGCCGGCATGGCAATTTTGGAGCTATTTTTTGATTGGATAATAAGTCTTGACCAGCATTTTACCGGCTAAATAGCCACCATAGGCCGCCATAAACCATTGCCAAAAAGGTGCCTGGCCGGTATTCATCCAATACACCGGCCAGGAAATGGCGGTGATAAAGTTCATCAAAGAATCAATAAAAAAACGGATGATCATACCGATACTGATGCCGCTAAAAACACCCTCTGATCCGCTTGGAATCGAGAGTAGGTCAAAAATTTCCTGGGCTTCAACAATGATATAGGTCAACACCGCCACCAATCCGTAAAAACCACCACCGAAAGACAGCCATTTATTGGCCAGAAAATCTGTGTAGTTAGACGATGGACGGGAATCTAAGAAATCATCCTCTATTTCAAGATCATCGTCGTCTTTATACAATTTCTTGAAATCAGGATTGGCGTGATTGCGAATAAAATAAAACATGAGGCCGCTGCACAATACCATGGTGATAAAGACCAGACTTAATTCAAACAGATGCATGCGATTGTTCCTTAATAGGTTGGCTAACGGGTTTTGCTTGTGAACAGAGCCACACAGATAGCACAATTAAACCGGCGCCGATAAGTAATCTTAGCCATTCAATGTCACTGTTCCAAAACAGGAAATTCACTAAAATGCCCACCGGAATCAGCATATTGTTCATGGTCGCCACTTGCCCGGTATTCACCTGTTTTATGGCGATGCTCCAGGCTAAATAACCAAAGGCAGAGGCACCCACACCCAGCCAGATTAATACTGACCATTGGCTCAGGCTAATGGCTTGAATATGCCAGTCACCAAACAGCACAACGCCCAGACCGGAGACCAATGATGCGCCCAGGAAAAAACAGGCGAATACCTGAGATTGTTGTTTAACACCACCCAGCGGCAGACGTTTATAAGCCACTTGACCGATGGCAAAGCAGAGATTGGCACCTTGAATCAGTATAAAGCCCATCAGTGCGCCCTGGTTAATACCGTCATAACGAATCACCGCAGCCCCGAGAACCGCAATCACCGCGGCCAGCCACCATCGCAAGGGCAGACGCCGACGACCAAGGATAAATTCATCAATAACGGTAATCCATAAGGGCGTAAAAATGGTGAATAATAAAACCTCAGGCACGCTTAAATAAGCAAAGGCATTATATAAAAATAAATAGGTGGCGCCGACTTGTATGCCACCAATGGTGACTAAGGCCAGCATTTTATTGAGTGGATAATTCTGCGGCCTGAAAAAAGGCAGTAATACTATAAAAGCGATAAACACCCGAATAAAAACCGCCAGATAACTGTCCACATGTCCGCTTAAATAAACACCAATCAACGAAAAACTAAAAGCCCACACCACGGTAACTAACCACAGTATAACCATGGCCGGTATTTTAAAGGGCAATTTATTGAGTGAATCAGACATTATATTGACGTGGTTCGAACAAAAAGAGTGTAATATTATCAGTGTGATAAACGAAAACAACAAGTAAAAAAGAGGAACAATCCAATGCCTTATTTACATCGTAATTTTAAATTAACCCCATTATGGCTTGTGCTTGCGCTCACAGCCTGTGCTTCAGTGACCGAGCATAAGCAGCCGGCCGAAAATCTGTTCGCGCCGATTAAAGCCGGTCCCTACGAAGTGGTTGAACAAGCCCCTGACACTGATTGGCGAGCGGTGTCTGCGGATAATATGCTGGTGATGACTTTGTCATTAGTTGGCGAAGAAAGGACTGTGGTATTTGAGCTGTTACCTGATTTAGCACCGGGCCATGTGGCCAACACCAAAGCTCTGGTCAAACAAGGCATTTTCGATCGCACTCAATTTTATCGTGTTATTGATGGTTTTGTGGCGCAAGGTGGACCGATGTTTGAAGAGGGTAGTGAAATACCGCAATTATCCGAAG
>CAZWVE010000132.1:746-5099 GCA_964636925.1 uncultured Marinicella sp. | reverse complement strand
ATTGAATAACCTCTGCCCAATCGGTGATTATTACGCCAGTGCCGATGACACTGATGCCACCACATTGCGCAATTCATTGCATGAAATCATCGATGACCACACCAGTTTTCCCTATTCCGGTGGTGGTACCGATACCTGGGAAGTGCTATCCTTTGCTGATGAAGACCCCACCGATCCAAGCAAAGTCTGGATGATTTACAAAAACAATTCATACACCTACTTGGGCGGCGGACAACAAGCCTATAACCGCGAACATACCTGGCCGCAATCCTACGGCTTTAGTTCCGGCGCTTTGGGTTCAAACAACGCCGCCCGCACAGATGCCCATCATTTGATGATGTCTGACGTCGGTTATAACAGCAACCGGGGTAACTTATATTTTGATAACTGTAACAGCGGTTGCAGTGAAGATGTAACCACTGCCAATCATGGACAAGGCGGACCTGGCATCAGTAATAAATATGACAGCAATTCCTATGAGGTCTGGGATTTTCGCAAGGGCGATATTGCCCGTGCCATGTTCTATATGGATGTCCGTTACAGTGGTGACGTCACAGGTGAAGTGGATTTACAACTCACGGACAATGCGGGTTTAATAAACACCGGCGATCCCTATATGGGGTTATTATCGGTGCTGATTGACTGGCACAATCAAGACCCGGTTGACGGTTATGAGCAAGAACGCAACGAGCGGGTTTACTCCTATCAGGGCAACCGCAATCCCTTTATCGATCATCCCGAATGGGTTGAATGCATCTTTGTCTCCGGCGGGCAATGTAACACAGTGACCAATGACATTATCTTCACGAACGGATTTGAGTAAGTTCGCAACCAATTATCACAAGGACGTGACGATTGGATTCTTATAAGGCAAACATGACTCAATTAAACTTGAGTAATTGTACTTGAGGCCATATGTTAAGGCAGAGGCTATATTACAACTTTAAGGAAAATCGCATGAAAAAAAGAATTGTTTTTATCGTTTTCTCAATGCTCACCATGGGTGCTTATGCTCAAAATAATATTAATTATAACTATCTTGAATTCGGTTATGATTATGTGGATTTAGACAGCAGTCATCACGCTGACGGTTTTTATCTGGACGGTAGCTTTGATTTAACTGAGCGCTTTTATCTGGGTGCTTATTATTCTAATTTAAGCAGTCGCGGCCCTGATGTAGATCGTTATGGTTTTTCTGTTGGCTTTCATACCAGTACCGGCAGTAACACCGATTTTTATACCGAACTTGACCTGGGCCAGATTGACAACACGTTTGGTGACAGCTTCACTTATGGTATAAATTTTGGTACACGTACCGCATTTTCGACTCACTTTGAACTGATTACAAAAGTGGGCTACACAGAAATTGATGACTTTGATGAAGGTTATTTCGAAGCCGGCTTAAAGGGTTTGTTTAAACTTTCCGGCAGTTCAGCCATCACAGCTGGCGTCCAAAATCTGGACGGTGATATGGGAGCCAATGTGGGTTTCCGTTTTTCATTCTAATACAAATATTTATTTGTATTCCGGGGGTGCCTATCAGAGCACCCTTTTTTTATTGTTTTTTATTGTTTAAGGCTTACCGATATGATTAATCTAAAGTCAGTTAATCCTATTTTATATAGCACTGTATTTTCAAAACTGGCACAGCAAAAAATGGATTGACCATAATGAAATAAAATACGATAAAACAATAGTTATTAAGATTAAATAATACAGCATATGTTTATCAATGACCTTATATTAGGTTCTCCTTTTGCTAAGCTATATTATCAAAAAATACCACGCAACAAACTATTATTCGATCTAATTGTTTTTTTGATAACCCCATCACATTATTATTCTTTTTTTTAACAATAATTATTAGCAGTTTTAATGAAAATGATATACATTAAAACAGTCACCATGAATAACGATAACATTAAAAGGTGAATTAGCCGGATTGAATAATTCAATCTGAACATTTAATAGAGAGGAGAAAATTCTAATATGAAAAAATTAGATAATGGTTTGCGTTCGCCAAAAATTTCATTAAGAAACGCTATTTCAAGATCTTTAGCCACCATTACCCTGGCTGCCACTTGTCAGATTGGCATGGCGCAAATCAGTGACAATGCCGGTTCATCAGTCTCACAAATTCAAGGCATCCATTCAAGTCAAAGAATTCCCAACCAATATATTGTGGTATTAAAAGACGAACATGTGACTGAATCAGCCGCACGCCGAGTTGACAGAAACTTCACATTGGCTCAGGCCCGTGCCGCAGTGGTTCAGGATATGGGTGTGGCACTGGCCACGCAAGCCCGTGGCGCGTTAAAGCAAACCTATTCATCAGCCATTAATGGTTTTGTGGTGCAATCCGAATCCCTCAAACATGTTGAATCCTTATTGAAAGATCCACGGGTTGATTACATTGAGGCCGATCAAGTGGTCAGTATTGGTGCCACACAAAATAATGCCACCTGGGGTTTAGATCGAATTGACCAGGCCAATCTGCCTTTAGACAGCACTTCTAGCTATGACTCTGACGGCACCGGCGTGAAGGCCTCTGGTATCGACACAGGGGTTAGAATCACCCACAATCAGTTTGGCAACCGCGGTCGTTCCGGTTATACTGCCATCAACGATGGCAATGGCACCAACGACTGTCAAGGCCATGGTACACATGTGGCCGGGACCATTGGTTCAACCACCTATGGTGTCGCCAAAGATGCCACAATTTATGCCGTGCGGGTACTGGGCTGTGACGGTTCTGGTACAAATTCAGGTGTTATCGGTGGTGTTGATTGGGTTGCCGGCAATCACATTAAACCCGCTGTCGCCAACATGAGTTTAGGTGGTGGTGCCAGTTCGGCACTCGACAATGCCGTTAATTCAGCGGTATCTCAAGGTATCACCATGGTGGTCGCAGCCGGTAATGACAACAGCAATGCCTGTTCCTATTCACCTGCCAGAGCCGCCAGTGCCATTACAGTAGGTTCAACAACAAGTTCAGATTCCAGATCTTCATTCTCGAATTATGGTTCTTGTCTTGATATTTATGCGCCGGGTTCTTCTATCACATCAACCTGGTCAACCAGTAATACAGCCACCAATACCATCAGCGGTACATCCATGGCCTCACCGCATGTGGCTGGTGTTGCCGCACTTTATTTGGATGAATTTCCCAATGCATCGCCTTCACAAGTTGAAGCCGCCATTGAAAACGCAGCGATTCCGAATAAAGTCACCGATGCCCGTTCGGGCTCACCTAATCTGTTGTTAAATAACTTCAGTGACACCGGCGGCGGACCGGGACCCGGACCCATTGATGGCACCTTAACCAACGGCACGCCGAAAACCGGTTTATCCGGTGCATCCGGTTCACAGACGTTCTTTACTTTACAAGTGCCGGCCGGTGCCACTGACTTGAGCTTTGTCATGAGTGGCGGTTCCGGTGATGCCGATATGTATGTCCGCTACGGTAGCAAGCCAACCACTTCGTCTTATGATTGTCGGCCATATCGATCCGGTAACAATGAAACCTGTAATATCAGTAATGTTCAGGCCGGTACCTATCATGTTATGTTAAGAGGTTATAGTGCCTATTCAGGTGTCAGCTTGGTGGGCAGTTATACAGCCGGCGGTGGCGGCGGTGGTAGTAATTTCTTTGAAAACACTTCCAATGTCACTATTTCCTCCGGTGCACCAAGTGTGGTTAATTCTTACATTAACGTTAACCGATCGGGTGGTATTGGTAGTATTACCGTCAAAGCAGACATTAAACACACGTATCGTGGTGACTTGTCCGTGAAAATATTCACACCAACAGGTGCCAGTGGTACCGTCCATGCCAGAAATAACCCTTCAGACAGTGGCGACAATTTACTCCTGAATGTTAATCTTAACGGCGGTACTCTACAAGCATCGGGTCAATGGCGTTTAGAAGTCACCGATCATGCCAACCAAGACGGTGGTTACATCGATTCCTGGAGCATTCAATTTAATGATTAAAACTTACTAATTCAATTATGCAAGATCGTTGGGAGGCCCATGGCCTCCCTTTTTTTTAGGTAAAATAATGTTCAAAAATTGGTTTTTTGCTTTGTCCGAATTGGAACTCAATCCCGATACCTGGATTGATGAACTCAAAAGATTACTATCTGTTGGATTTTATTCGTATCATCCCTGCTACCCACACTCTTCCAAGAGGGCTTGCGTGAGGGCAATTGAAATGGATGTTAATTGTAAAATTCCTTCCAGATGAATTTTTCAGCCGTCTGTACTGTTAACCTATTAAAAAGTACCCACACCTAATCATCTAAAATGATTATTTAATTCGGTGTCTGTGTCAGATTATTCCTTCTCAGATTA
>CAZWVE010000132.1:0-736 GCA_964636925.1 uncultured Marinicella sp. | reverse complement strand
CACGCTGCTGCTTTTTGCTTTTGATTAACATACGCTGTAAACCCATGACCACAAATCCACGTCGGTCTGCTTTGATGGCCCCTTTAAGCTTGCGTAAAAATGATTTTCTCATGCGTAATTTGCTGTCACTGTGTGCTGATTGATTCAGTTCAAGGTACTCTTTCGCCAATTGTTCGGCCGCTGGCAATAGTTTATCGGCGGCAACAACCGCATCCAAAAATCCCGCTTCAACCGCCTGCTTTGAATTAAAAACTTCAGACAAAAGCATGGCACGGTGAACATGCGATGGGTTCAAACGGAATCGACATAACACCAACGCACAATGCGGCATGGTCAGACCATTCTTCACTTCATTGGCCACAATTTTATAATCACCGTCTACACCCAAGCGATAATCACCGGCCAACAAGATAAACGCACCCAAAGCGATGGCATGACCGTTACAAGCCACAATTACCGGATGCGGATACGACATCAATCGATAGGTCAACCAAAACCCACCCATTAACATCTTAAACGCATGACCCACACCGGAGCGCAATACCTTCAAATCAAATCCGGCACAAAACACCTCAGCCCGCCCGGTCAAAATAACAGCGGCTTGTTCAGCCGCAGCCGCATCCAATGCCTGATTGAGCTGGTCCAGAAAATCAGGCGAAGCCACATTGGCATGACCATCATCCATGGTAATGGTCGCGATACCGTTACTTATTGAATGGGTGACAAGCTCAGACAT
>CAZWVE010000131.1:4587-5116 GCA_964636925.1 uncultured Marinicella sp. | reverse complement strand
CTATAAATCATTTTATTCATTGCTCAAAGCTTTTGACCATGAGATTATTTTTTGTATGGAGGCCACAGGTATTTATGGAGATTTATTGGCTAAATCATTGCATCAATCTGGCCACCAATTGGCTGTTGTTAATCCAATCAAAACGCATAATTTCAGTAAGCTGGAGATGCAGCGTAATAAGACTGATTTGATTGATTCACAAATGATTGCCAGGTATTGCCGGTACTTATGGAATGAATCTAAATTCGAGTTAAATCGTTATAAACCTAAAAGCAAGTACTTTGAAAAACTACAGTATTTGGTGACCCGTCTTGATCAACTGAAGAAAATGCAAACTCAAGAAAAGAATCGAGTAGAAGCCAGCTCAGATAAAACAATAAGCCGGATGCTCAAGACCATGCTCAATAATATCAGTAAGCAAATTGAACAAGTTGAGCGACAAATACGACTTTGTCAGAAGCAAGATGAACTGATTGATAAGCAAGCTAAATTACTAACAAGCATTAACGCTATTGGTGAAATAACTGCT
>CAZWVE010000131.1:0-4577 GCA_964636925.1 uncultured Marinicella sp. | reverse complement strand
GGTGATATTTCTCACTTTAAATCCTCAAAGCAAGTAACAAGTTTTGCCGGTTTAAATCCAAGGAAAATAGAATCAGGTAGCAGTTTAAATAAGTCATCCTTATCGAAAATGGGGCACAGAAGATTACGAAGATCACTTTATATGCCGGCATTAGTGGCCATTAAACACAACCCAATCATGTTGAAACACTATGAGAAATTGTTGGCCAAAGGCAAGCCTAAAAAGGTAGCAATTTGTGCTGTTATGCGAAAACTACTGGTTAACTGTTATGGTGTTCTCAAATCAGGTAAAGAGTTTGATGTGAACTACAACAACCAATAAGACACTTGCCCACGCCTCTGCGGCGAGCAGTGGGGTTTGGGGCAAAGCCCCATTAAAAACATGAAATAATGGTTTACTTTTAAGACAGTATCTCGGGCTTGACCCGAGGACCTCCTATCGATAACGCGTTATAAAATAACCAAAACCAAAATAAGTCGCGCCCAAACCCGGCAAAACCACTTACAAATTGCGTCACTTTCTGCCACCTGCTAAATTAAAAAAATAAAAATAAATCATCCAGTCGCATTTTTTGAGAAAACAATTCGATAAACTCGAAAATAATTGACAAATAAAAACCAACTAATAAAGTGAATAACACAATCGGATAAAGGGACATGGAACAACTTAGCAATTTAAAGCATATACTTCACTCCAAACGGGCGAATCTGTACTGTTTTCGGCGCTATAGTTCCAGAGGATTTACGAACTATAAGTTATCAGGTAGAAGAAGAGGCAAAAATGAATTTTTTAACCGGGGAAAAAGTAACCCAGCCGTAGCTGGGTTATCTATTTTGTGTTCTAAAACTTGTTAACAGATTACAGAACACGTTTCCTAAGTTGTTACATGTGACCGTCGCCACATGGAATAATATAACTAATTTTAAAGTTATAATCAACAAAAAATCGGAGAAAATTAATGAAAGCAAACTATTTACTTTCTTTAGACATTGGAACCAGTTCTATTGGGCACACTGTGTTTCTATTAGATGATAATAAGCAACCCATTGATTTATATGACTTGGGCGTCAGAATATTCTCTGATGGCCGTGACCCAAAAACAAAAGAACCCTTGGCTGTTGGTCGACGAACAGCCAGAGGCATAAGAAGAAACCGAGACCGAGGGCAAAATCGTGTCAGAAGACTTGTCAGGGAATTAATTGAGTTTGATTTACTACCGGTGGATGAAGCGGAAAGAAAAGCTATATTTGACCGTATATGTCCATATGAAGCCAGATATAAAGCTGCAAATGAAAAAGTTGGAAAAGACATATTAGCCAGAGCTATTTTTCACATTGGAAGAAGACGCGGCTTTAAATCTAATCGGCTATCAGGTGATTCAGAAGAATCGGAATATAAAAATAAAATCAAAGAACTCCGGGCTGAACTTGGAGAAAACACCCTTGGCGAATATTTGTACTCAAAGCTACAAAAGAATCATCAATTAGCAAAATCTAAAAACCCCTTAGAGCAACAAGTTGTACGTTTCAGAGGTGGTGAAACTGATTTTTATGCAGATAGACAAATGTATAAAGATGAATTTAATGTAATCCGAAAGAAGCAAGAAAATGATTACTTAACCGATAAACAATGGGATGCCCTATTTGAAACAGCCTTTTGGCAGTATCCATTAAAACCCGTGCCAAAAGGAAAGTGTCGATTTTATCCTGAAGAAACACGGGCCCATATAGATTTACCTATCAGCCATCAATTTCGAATACTTCAAGAAGTCAATTCACTTAAGTATGTATCCGAAGGAACTGATTTCAATCTTAACGATAGACAACGTATGGCTTTATACCAAGAACTAAATAAGCGAAAAACACTTAGTTTTAAAGGTATGTTGAGATTAACTGACGGACATAAGTCTCCTTATTTTCCCAGTGATGCCACTTTCAACCTCGATGTCAAAAGTCGATCCGGTAAGTTACACGGAAACCGCGTTATGTGCGACCTTAGAAAAACGGAGTTTCTTGGAAAATTGGCTGATGACTTGCCTGCAAAACAATTGAATGACATTATTCACTATTTGATTGAACCATTGAAATTAATCAATGAAAAACAGGTAATCATTGAAACAAAAGAGTTAAAAAGATGGCTTAAAAAACAATTACCGACTTTAAGTGATAATCAAATACATAATTTATGTAACTACCGTTTTAAAAGGGATACATCCGCCGTATCACGTAAATTTATGGAGCAGGTAAATCCCGTATTGAAAAAAACCGGCTTAGTTTATTCCGATGCAGTGGCGCAATTAGAGGACGAAACCGGTAAACGATTTCATCACAGCTTTTTCCAAATCGACAGTTTCGATGAATTACCATATTACGGAGTAGCTATTCCGGAGTCTGTCTGGGGAGAAGGTTCAGAAACAGATAAAAATAAAAAACCCGAGAACCGTGATGAAGATGCTTATCAATTCGGGAAAATTGCCAACCCAACAGTCCATATTGCATTAAACCAAATCCGTGTTGTTGTAAATAAAGTCATAAAAAAAATGGGTGGTAAACCAACAAAAATTCATGTCGAGCTTACTCGAGACCTCAAAAACTCAAAAGAAGCCCGTAAAAGAATAGAACAGTCTCAAGCTATAAATAAAAAGAAAAACGACGAAATAAGAAAACTTCTCGAAGAAGAATTTAATATAACCCATCCCCATCGTGAAGACTTTCAGAAAGTTAAGTTATGGGAAGAACTGGGTAAGCAGGGCGCACGACGGTGCGTTTTTACAGGTCGGCCTATCAGCGCCAGACAATTATTCAATGGTGAAGTTGAAATTGAACACATTATACCCTTTAGCCGTTGTTACGATGACGGTATGGTTAATAAAACCCTGGCATTTAAAAACGTCAATAACAGAAAGCTTAACAAAACACCGGCTGAAGCTTTCTCTGGTGAAGAATATGATGCCATATTACAACGGGCACTATCAATTTTTGGTCAAGGCTCTAAATACGAACGATTTAAGGAAGATGCTTTTGATAAATTCTATGGTGATGATAAAGGCACCATGATAGAACGACAGTTAAATGACACAAAATACATCACTCGAAAAGCAGCACAGTATTTAAGTTGTATTTGTGACGATATCACATGTATAAATGGTCGACTAACCGCAGTATTAAGAGATGTATGGCAATTAAATAATTACAAAGACAGACAAACAGGTCATTATCGTGAAGATCATCGTCATCACATTGTCGATTCTTTTGTGGTCGGATTAACTTCACGCAGATTAATTCAACAATTAGGAACAAGACGTTCTAATCATGAACAAACTGAAAATAATTTATATCACTTTATTAAAAATAGAGCCCCAGATATTACTGAATTAAAAGAACAACTGATGCAAAAATTAGAAAACGTTTATGCTTCTTACAAACCCGATCATACCAAACAAGGTTCTATGTTTAATGACACCGCCTATGGTATTGAATATGACCAAGACGGTAATCAATGGTGTATTACTCGCAAATCGATTGACAACCTGAGTTGGGAAGAAATATTTAGGATACGTAGTCAAAAGATTCGAGAAGAATTGCTGGACTATCTAACTAATGGCGAAGGCATTGACTTTGATGTTCAATCCATTCGTGGTTATACAAAACAGCTTAAATCACACTTTAAAAATCAAAAGACATTTGAACAAGCCTTGAAGGAATTTGCAGACTCAAAAGGTATCAAGAAATTGCGAATCAATGTGTCAAACAACAGCGTCAAACCAATAGCAAGTGCTCCGTACAAAGGTTACGGTCTTAATGGATACGCTTACTGCGATGTATGGCAAATTCCAACCAAAAAAGATTCTAAAACCGGCGAATGGTTATTTAAATATGAAGGTGCCTTTATTCCCTACGCAGAAGTTAAGGAACATGAGAAACATCCTAAACGACCGGTAGATAAGAATGGCAATAGCCACCCAGCTGCTAAACGACTGATGCGTTTGTATAAAGATGACAATATTCGCCTAACAAACCGTAAGACCGGAGAGATTTCCGTGATGAGAATCGCAGGCTATAACACTTCGGTTAATTGTATCGATATACGCCCAAACTTGGAATCAACAAATACAAAACGAAATTTTGTTTCCATTAATACGATATTCACACAAAATGAAGTATCTCGACTCATCCATTAAACATGCGTTGGAATATATTGGAAATCACCAGTAATGGCTGTTATCTGAAACTATTCAGAGGATTTTTACTAGTGATGCAAGATCAGCAAGAATTGGGTCGTGTCATTATTGATGAACTGAACTGCGTTTTAATAAGTGCCATACAATCCACCTTATCGAAACCTGTAATGGTAAATATAGCGGAACACGGCATTCCGATTATCCTGTGTGGTAAAAATTATCACCCCATCAGCCTGACTCTTCCCTATACAAACCATCACCATGCCACTAAAGTATTGCACAACCAAATTGCGATAAGCCTACCCTTAAAAAAACGACTATGGCAAACATTGGTTAAAACCAAAATCAATCATCAACTACAGATATTAAATCATTGCCGACCAAATCAATTGGTAGC
>CAZWVE010000130.1:0-5131 GCA_964636925.1 uncultured Marinicella sp. | reverse complement strand
ACCATAACTGGCCGTGATACCGCCGGTTAAAGTATCCAGGTTTTTTCGGGTGATGATATTGATAACACCACCAATGGCATCTGCCCCATATAAGGTAGACATGGGGCCACGAACGACCTCAATCCGATCAATGGCTTCCAAAGGTGGCATATACATAAACTGGCTATTCCCAAAATTATTGGGTCCGATATCCCCGACATCACTCTGGCGTCTGCCATTAAATAAAACCAAGGTATAGTCACTTGGCAGACCGCGCATTGTTATACTGATGTTGCCGGTCTTATCTTGTCCGCTACCAATATCGATGCCCTCAATATCCCTGAGCGCATCGGCCAGACTGGTGAATGGTTTTGACTGAAGTTCTTCTCTCGTAACTACGGTGACACTTGCTGGTGCGTCTATCAGCTTTTGCTCATAGCCACTGGCTGTAACAACCAGGGTTTCCATGTGCTCAGCTTGATCATCATCTGCATAAATAGTCGGAGAAACGAATGATCCGACGGCGAGGATAATGGCGAGGTGATATCGCATAATATTTTCCTTCTTTATTAATAAAACGCGAATGATAATGATTACCATTGGGATTATCAACAGAAAATATTACTTTTTTTAATGAGTCGATTTATCGACAGGGGTTGCGACGTTTTATGCAATTAAAAGGAACCCTAATTGCTCCGTTTATATTGGGTTTAGTGAATTATGTGACGAATGAAGGCGCACATAAGCACCCTGATTTAGGGTGCTTATGTGCTCGATTTGAAACTAAATATATTATTGAGGAAGCACTTCAAAAGTACCAAAGTAACTGCTATATGTTGTGTTCAATCCGGCGCTGTCATCATCTAGTTCAACGCGATGCTCAATTTCAATTAAGAAAGGACCTGTGTGTGTTAGTTCAAATTCGATGATGCCTTGTTCGTCGGTTTCTAGGCTTAGGGCTTGTTCTTGGTTGCGGTAGCGGGTACCCGCTCTTACCACACTTAGCTCAATATTTTGAGCCGGCTTACCATCTAAAAAGAACTGAAATTTGGCTTGTTCACCGACATACAGATCATTGGGGTGAGTAAACGGCTTAAATTCAATGCCGTTGCCTTCAATAGTGAAAATTTTATCTGTGGGAGCGCCAACCGTAAGATATGTTTCGAGACGACTGTTGTTAGAAGAATATGCAATGTTCATAGCATTCTCAGGGATTAATTTTTTTACTTGTTCGAGAGAAGATCCTCGTTCACGTTTTCTCTGTAGCTCACCATCCACTTCAATTTGATATGTTGCCATGTATCCGAGTGAATGATGGTTCACTTTATAGGTGCCTTTCTGTTCAAGATTAACGTCGAAAACACTGCGTCTGTGGCCTTCCAGTTTGTTATCAATGGATATGCTTTGGGCTTCCGGGTTGTATGCATGGATATGGTCTAAAGGCCAAGCTCTATCGGCATAAAAAATGTTGTTTGATACAGTGGCATCAAAGCTGACCCATTGGGTTTCTGACAAGGTAAATTGGCTTGGCAGAATCCAGCGTTTATGAGCTTCAGCAGAAAAATGAAGACTGGCTAGTAAAGAAAATAATAGTGCTTTAGATAAGGTTAATCTCATGGTTTTACTCCGTTTGAAAGAGGGGATATGGTTAAGGTGACTTTTCCAAGTTCATGCTCGCCTTGGTTCGAGACAGTCAATACATCATTTATGGGCCAATTAAAAGGTAGTTTTAATACTTCTCTGCCGCCGACTTCACGAGAAGCTTCAATCATTAAGGTGTATTGCCCCGGTGTTAAGCGGCTTGCGATGTCTTGAGCTTGCAGAACAAGTTTGTGCATGCCGGGTCGCCGAGTGGCTCCGGTCACACCGTCATAGGGTGCGCTTTGGCTCCGACCGGTACGCCGCCACCATTGGCGGATATCTTTGAGCCACTTTTCTTGGTCGTCATACCATAAACTGGTGGAAATGATTGATTTGCCGTTTTCATTTTCAATCCATGTGGCTATATACGGTGCATGATATTCTGAGACATTGATTTTAGGGATTTCAATGTCAACGATAAAATGCGTTTCTTGGGCTGACGTGAAGAACGGCCAAGTAAGTAATATAAGTGTGAGAATTTGTTTCATTAGAATACCTATAAAAAGAAAACAATGATTAAAGCCGGCAATAATAAGCCACCGGCAGTGATGTACCATGTCGATGGTCTATTTTTTGAATGTAATTGCAACAGTAACAGGCCTGTGAGACAGAAAATTAAAACAGCCACTGAAAAAACATCTAAAAATAAAGTCCAAGTCCAATGGGTGTTGCGACCTTTGTGTAAATCATTTAACCAAGCCACCCAGCCACGATCAGTACTGCTATAAGACACCAAACCATCATCAAAATTAATGGATAGCCAGCGATCACCGCCGGGTATCGGTTGTTGGATGTAAATGTCATATTCACTCCATTCCGAAGTTGTTTTAGAAAAATCAATTTGATGATCAAATTGCTGCTTAAGCCAATCTTTAATGTTGTCAGGCAAGTGTTCTGAGTTTTGCTGTGAAAGTGGCGTCAATAAGTGCGCAGGTAATTCGGCCTCTAAGTAGGTTTCTGTTGGGTCGCTTTCAAACCAATTGGGGTGATTTAATGTGATTCCTGTGATGGCAAATAGCATCATACAAATTAAGGAAATCGCAGAAGAAATCCAGTGCCAGGTATGCATTTGTTTGCGAAAGTTTTTTTTAACGGCGCGGTTCAAAAGGGCGTCTAATTTATTACAAACGCGAATCATAATCATTTAACATCAATTGTTCAAGTCATTTTTATTTTCCAATTGTTGACATGATTATGCGGGGAACTTTATTGCAAATTAATAATTTCACAAGTACTGATCAGGTTGATTAAGCGTTTATGCATGGATTCAGTGGTTATACAATGATTTTCGCTATCAATTAACAAAATATTATTTAATCTTAATGCTGTGGCCACTTGTTGCCATTGATCAAGGCCCGCGACAATTAAGGCGGTGGCAGCAGCATCAGCTGTCACACCATCCTCGGCAATCACTGTGGCTGAAATAATGTCTTGAACTGGCATCCCGGAGCGACCGTCAATGATATGAGGGTATCGTTTGCCGTTATAGGCTTTATAGCGTTGATAGTTGCCTGAAGTAAAAACAGCTTCATCCTGTTCTATTTTTAAAGAAGCAATCACCCCCTGATTTTGTGGTGACTGAATGCCAATCTGCCAGGCACGATTGCCCTTGTGGCCAATACTGCGTAGATCACCACCGGCATTGACGATGGCATTTTCGATACCGTAGCTTCGTATAATATCTATCGCCTGATCAACAGCCAACCCTTTGGCAATACCACCAAAATCCAGCCAAATATGGCTGTTATCGGCAGTTAATGTCAGCTCATTGAGCTGTAAATTATCAACAGTAATCAGTTGTTCGGCCAGAAGATTTATGGCTTTTTCAGTCGGAGGCGGACTGGTAATGGGGTATTCGTCGGTATGAAAGCCCCACAGATTTATCAATTCCCCGATGGTGGGATTAAAGTAATGATTGGTGCGTTGTGATAAATCAATCACCCGGCGCATAAAAGCCGCCTCATCAACGGTCAGTTGAACAGAATGACCCTGGCGCAAAGCCTGATTAATATCCTGTAGTCGACCCGGTTTCCAGGCATGCCATTGTTGGTGCATGTTTTTAAACAGATTATCAATGTCGCCCATGGCTTGTTCAGCGCGCACAGCATCGTGATGCCAGATAGTAATATCAACCAAGGTACCAAAAACAAAAATTTGACGTTGATGGCTGTTATATTGGGGGTTAAAACAGCTGCTCAGTAAAACTGTACACAGCAGTAAGGTCAGTATTTTGTTCATGCCTTAATTGTAACGTATCTGACTTCCATGTGGTGAGATGAAAGGTTATCAGGCGTAATATCGGTGCTAATTTTTTCTTCAGGGTTTGGTTTTTTTGTTACACTATTGGCTTCAAAGAAAATAAAGGGACAGCCTGTGGATCAACCGTATTTTATTGAAAGTGATGCCGTCTTATTTGGGGTTTTGGCACTGATTTTAGGCGCTATTTTTTACACCAAGCAAAGCAAACACCCGTTTTGGGAAAAGTTCTATTCCTTTATACCGGCATTATTATTGTGTTATCTGTTGCCTTCATTTTTGACCACTTTTGGTTTGATTAACGCCGCAGATTCCCAGCTTTATTACATGGCTTCCCGGTATTTATTGCCGGCGGCTCTGGTGTTGTTAACCTTGAGCGTGGATTTAAAAGGCATTATTCGCCTGGGACCCAAAGCCGGCATTATGTTTTTAACCGGCACCTTGGGCATTGTGATCGGCGGTCCGGTGGCCTTTATTGTCACCCGTTGGCTCTTTCCCGAGGCATTTGCCGGAGCGGGTGCGGATGATATTTGGCGGGGTATGACCACCCTGGCGGGTTCCTGGATTGGCGGTGGTGCCAATCAGGCTGCCATGATGGAAGTCTGGGAAGTATCCGGACCGGCCTTTACCCAAATGGTGGCCATTGATGTGGTGTGGGCCAATATCTGGATGTCCATTCTGTTATTGATGGCGGCACGTTCGGCTAAAATTGATGCCCGAACCGGTGCTGATGTGTCTGCCATCGAACGCATTAAATTGAAAATGGAGACCTTTCATGAAGAAAACCTCAGGCCGGTAAAAATGGATGATTTGATGCTGATAGCCGCCATCGCATTTGGCGTCACCGGTCTTGCTCATGCAGTAGCCAATTGGTTGGGACCCGCCATCGGCAGCAGCTTTCCGGTGTTGGCGGAAGTTAATTTAGATTCAACATTTTTCTGGTTGGTGATTTTTGCCACCCTTGGCGGTGTTCTGCTATCCTTCACAAAAGCCAGAAATTATGAAGGTGCCGGCGCTTCAGCAGTGGGGTCAGTGTTTATATATATTCTGGTGGCCACCATTGGTTTAAAAATGGATGTCACGCAGATAAAACCGTTTTTATTTGTCATTGGTGGCGTTTGGATTTCTATTCATGCCGCCTTGTTATTGTTGGTGGGTAAGCTGATTAAAGCACCGGTTTTCTTTTTGGCGGTGGGTTCACAAGCCAACGTCGGCGGTGCCGCCTCAGCGCCGGTGGTGGCATCGGCTTTTCATG
>CAZWVE010000129.1:0-5132 GCA_964636925.1 uncultured Marinicella sp. | reverse complement strand
GTGCCGTCATCTGCCTGAGCCCAAATAGTGGCACCACGATTTTTAGCAAAACGATAACTGGGTAAATCAATGGATTTCATCATCGTGCTTATTGAGGACCATCACTGATCTGATCTTTTAAAGGCGGCAACTCCGGTTCACCCCGGCGGAAAGTTTCGGGTTTGACCTCCTGTAACTGTTGTTGGCGGATATCCTCATAGCGTTGGCGGCTGATGGCTTCCTGATGGGCGTCGGAATGCATAATTTGCGGGTGAATAAATATCATTAAATTACGTTTGACCCGGGTGCGTTTTTTGGTTCTGAATAAATTACGGATTAAAGGGATATCGCCAAGTAAAGGGACTTTTTTAATGCTCTCTTGCACCGAATCATCTATTAGTCCACCCAACACCAGAACCGAATTATCAGGAATCATGACTGAGGTATTCAAGGTCCGTTTTTTGGTGATAATATCCACTGCGTTGGTGGCATTGGGATCGATACTGGATATTTCCTGGGCAATATCTACAACAATTTGTCCGCCTTCATTAATATGTGGTGTCACGGTTAAGGACAAACCAACATCTTCACGCTGAATGGTGGTAAAGGGATTCGGTGAACCTGAACTGTCGGCATTGCCGGTGGCCGAATATTGACCGGTGACAAAAGGCACTTCCTGGCCGACCGATAAGGAGGCTTCCTGATGATTAAGCGTAACCACTGAAGGTGTTGAAAGAATATTGTTGTTACCATCGGTGCTGATGGCACGCAATAAACCACCAAATTTAAATTGATTTTCACCATCGTTACCAATACCGAAATTCAAATAACCCAGATTAAGCCCGCCCGACAGTAAGCTGCCAAAAACATCCAAAGGGTCGTCGGCACTTAAATTCGGTAATTGGCTGCCGGTGAATGAGCCACCGACCAGACCATCATCGCCATCCCCGGCAATCGGCGCATACCAGTCGACACCCAATTCTTTGGAATTGTCCACCGATACTTCGGCAATAATGGCTTCCACCAGCACCTGTTGACGTCTGATGTCCAGTTTATCAATGGCTTCTTCAATATTTCTGTACACTGCCGGCGGCGCTTTAATCACCAGTGAATTGGTTTCGTTATGGGCCTGAATACTGATATTATTATCTTTGCTTTCTTCACCCTGTTGGCTGTTGGCCAGGGTCGTTAAAATGGGCACCAGATTTTCTGCTGAGGCATACTTTAAATACACCACTTGCGCCTGGGTGTTGGTCTGTAAGGGCTGATCCAGTTCGCTGATAATGTTTTGAATCTTATTTTTTAAGGCCGGATTGGCACTGACCACCAGTGTGTTGGTACGGTTATCGGCGACAATTTTGGTTTGCGGCCCCAAATTATTACCGGTGTCCAAAAGTTGTGTCAGGGTATCAGCCACATCCTGGGCATTGGCATACTGCAACGCAATCAACTCAATGGCGCTGTCTGATTGTAAATCGATGTTATTAATTAATGCCTGCATTCTGTCTAAATGACTGCGCTTATCTGAAACAATCAACATATTGCCGTCGGCATTGGCAATAATTTTGGCCTTGGGGTTAATGGATTTAATCACCTGGGTGACATCATCGGCCGACATATGCTCTATGCGAAAAATACGGGTCATTAAATCATCGGGATGGCCGTCACGCTGCGCGTACATGGGATTGCTTTTCGCCACCGGTAAAATTTTAATGACATTGCCATGTTCTTCGGTGGTAAAACCATTCACGCTGAGTACCGATAAAAACAGATCATAAACCTCATCTTCAGGAATCGGCTGACTGGAAATAACTGTTATTTTGCCCTGCACTTCAGGATCCACAACAAAATTTTTACCGGTCATGTCACTGATGGTTTCTACCAACAATCGTATATCGGTGTCTTGCAGATTGAGGGTATGTGTTTGCGGCATCTGCTGTTCAGACTGTTGTTGTGCCCAGGTGACATTGAGGCATAACAACGCGGACATAATTAGCACGATAATAGAGGTTGTTTTTGTCATTTTTGTAACTCAGATAAATTGAGGTTAATGCTGATTTCTCGACCATTGCGGTTAACCGTCACGATGGCACGATCACCTTGCTCTAATTGTTGTTTAATGGCAAATAAGTTTTCACCGGCGATGGCCACGCCATTCACGGCTATGATACGATCATTACTCTGCAATCCCTGTCGCATGAGGGCATCATTGGCGGTCAAGGCCGACACCTTTAAACCGGCTATTTGCCCGGAACTGTTTCTTTCCACACTCACATTGCCGGCCAATCGGGCAATTTTATTGGCATCAAATTTCGTTTGATTGAGGGCTTCCTGCCAGTTATTAACCCCGGCAATGGGCGGCCGGTTCGACTCCGCAGATTGTTGCGTTTGTGTGCCACCTGATTGTGCACGTGGGCGGTGATCAGATTGGATTCGATTTTTTGACAGGCTCAACTTTTCCTGTCGGCCGTTACGTGACAGTAACACATAATCAGGATAAACCGCAGCTAACTTCGCGACATTAAAGACACGATCACCCACCTGAAACATTTTTTCCTCACCACCCGGTTGCCTGATGTACGCTTGCCCGCGTTGTTGCTCATTACTGGCAAAAGTACCGGTAATAATTAAATCCAGGCCTGTTTCGCCGGCTACAGCCGGGTTACCAGCAGTTTCAGTGGTATGGGAGGCGCCAAATAAATGATAACCCGACACCGGGGGCCGAGTACTGACTTGCGATACCAAGGCAGGTGGGGATGTCGCTGATTCAATATGGGCACTGCGGTGCCTGGGGAACAGTAAGAACTGTCCCCAAACAACCAACGTTATTAATATCAGCGCCCATGTCGATGCGGTGATGACTTGTTTTTTAAGTATACGCAATATGACTCATTAAAATTCTGATTCCTGAATATTCATCAAAGAATCAGCCCCGGAACGGATGCTGGCCTGACAGCTTTCAATCCTCGGCAATATTTTTGCAAAATAGAATGCCGCCGTTTTTTGTTTGCCTGCATAAAAATCGGCACCGAGCTGACCTTTGTTGTGCTCTGCTGAATTATGCAATCGCGCCCAAAAATATGCAAGGACAACATAACCGGACATCATCAGGTAATCCACTGAAGCCGCGCCAATCTCATTGCCATCCTTCATCGCTGATTGGGCCACAAATGCAGTAATATCGTGCCAGGCATCCAGTGCTTTTTGCAAAGACTCATTGTACGGCGTGTCATGGTTATCCAAAAAGTCCTGAATAATGTCGGCCATCTGACCAATTTGACCTTTTTGTAGATACATGAGCTTACGACCCACCAGATCAAGCGCCTGAATACCGGTGGTGCCTTCGTACAAGGTGAAAATACGGGCATCCCGATACCACTGTTCCTGGCCGTGTTCCTTAATATAACCGTGTCCGCCGTAAACCTGAATACCATAGGTGGTGGCTTCTAAAGCGGTTTCGGTAATAAAACCTTTAATGATTGGAATTAAAAAGGCCAGTAGCTGTTCGGCTTTTTCAACTTCCTTGTCATCAGTTGAATGTTTAATCACTTCCAGCTGCTGCCCGGCAAAATAAGCCATCGCCCGATTACCTTCGGCAAAGGCTTTTTGGGTCAACAGCATGCGTCGTACATCAGGGTGCACAATAATCGGATCGGCCGGCTTATTGGGGTATTTAGGGCCGTTGGCTGCACGCATTTGCAAACGCTCTTTGGCATAGGCAAGGGCATTTTGATAGGACGCCTGGGTGGCCGCCAAACCCTGTATACCGGTATTCAGGCGCGCACCATTCATCATGGTAAACATAATTTTTAAACCCTGATTAGGCTCGCCAATCAAATACCCTTTGGCTTCATCGAAATTCATGACACAAGTGGCAGAACTGTTTAAACCCATCTTGTGCTCAATACTGGCCGCGGCCACGCCATTGCGCTCACCGACACTTAAATCATCGTTAATCAAAAATTTGGGGACTAAAAACAATGAAATGCCTTTTGTGCCTTCCGGCGCATCGGGTAAGCGCGCCAGTACCAGGTGTAAGATATTGTCAGTTAGATCATGTTCACCGGAAGTAATAAATATTTTTGTACCCGAAACGCGATAAGTACCGTCATCGGCCGGTTTCGCCGCAGTGGAAACCATGCCTAAATCGGTACCACATTGTGGTTCGGTCAGACACATGGTGCCGGACCATTCACCGGTGGTGAGTTTTGGTAATACTTTGGTCTGCAATTCTTCAGACGCAAAATGATCCAGTAATTCTCTGGCGCCATGGGTCAAACCCGGATAGATAGACCAACCGGGACAATAATAGGTATTAAGCTCACCTAAAATCAGTTGTAACCAGTAACTCAAACCTTGACCACCGTAGTCCGGATCGCCGTCCAGTGAAGACCAACCTGATTCACAGTAATTTTTATAGAGTTCTTTAAAGCCATCGGGTGTGGTGACTTTGTCGCCATCAATACGACAGCCTTGCTCGTCGGCCGGATTATTTAATGGGCCGACATATTCATGGAGAAACTTCGACGCTTCATCCAAAACCGTCATAAATGTCTCTGAATCCAACTCGTCATGGACACCGAGTTTTTGATAGTGACCGGTCAAGTCCAAAACTTCATCGGCAATAAATTGTATATCTTTAATGGGTGCGGGTAAATTTGCCATAATCAAACGTTCGTATTAAAAATTCCATTTTACCACCGCCTACCTCAAAATAAAATCAAAGCCGAACAAATGATATCTGGTATCGGTATTATTTTTTGGTAATCTTAATAACAAGACATGCTTAACGATGACAACCCCATTAATTTCTGCCATATGTTTTGAATAAACAACATAAATAACTTATAATTAAATTTTATCTAATATATTTGCCATGCCTGTATTAGAAAATTTTGACGCCTTACTACTGGCCCGAATCCAGTTCGGCTTTACCATTGCCTTTCATATTATTTTCCCGGCCTTTACCATTGGACTGGCCAGTTTTCTGGCTGTGCTTGAAGGTTTATGGCTAAAAACAGACAACGCCGTTTATAAGCGGCTTTATCGTTTTTGGGTGAAAGTTTTCGCTGTGGCTTTTGGTCTTGGGGTGGTATCTGGTGTGGTGATGAGTTATCAGTTCGGCACCAACTGGTCGTTATTTTCCACCCAAA
>CAZWVE010000128.1:0-5156 GCA_964636925.1 uncultured Marinicella sp. | reverse complement strand
GTCGATAAAACGGTTGGCGAGTTGGCTAAAGATGATGACCTGAGCCGTTATATTTTATAAGCAGCGCTTGTGCTGTTTACTTATTACAGACATAATATAGCCTCTTAAAAATGACGACAACAATGAAAAATTTATTTCGATACACCCTGGCCCTGACTTTATTATTTGGCCTGGTGGCCTGTGGTGACAAAGACGGTACCGGCGTCGATGTGTCTGAACTCGACAAGAACTCCCCTGAGGGTGCTTTTTTGTTGACCATGCACACCCTGGCAGACAGTGATATTAAATCCGCGGTAAAAAACAGTTTATCTGACGATAAATACAATGAGTTAGTCAGCGAATTTGAATCGCAACAAAGTCAACCCATGGATGAACAACAAAAAATGCAATTTAATCAGGCTTTGGCACTCATTAATCAGGACAATGCCGAAGAGCAAATCTATAACATGATTGCACCTCAGCTGACGCAAATCCGGGCTTTCATGCCGATGATGCTGATGGGCGCCAAGGATCAGATCAGCCAACAGTTAGGTGGCGATCAAACCAGTTTAGCACCACGTTGTAACAGCAATTCAGAGGTGGTGGACGGTACCGTTACCTGGATTATGGATAATGATATTTTGCAAGAAGACAAAGTTAAAAACAGTGTCGCGGAACTGGTTGCCACCGGTCGCGATCTGAACCTGTCTTCGGCTGATGATTTACAGGCCCTGTCATTTGATCAAGCCTTGAGCATGGGTGGTGACGTATTTACAGGTTTTAAAAATGCCCTCAATGCCCACGGCATTGATGTCAACAAAATCCTGCGCTCAGCAGAAGTCAGCGATGTCAACATCTCTGGCGATAAAGCCACCATGGTGGCCAGCTTTAAGGTCTTCGGCAAAACTGCCTGCTCACAAGTAACAATGGCTAAACGAGACGGCTTTTGGGTTATTAACCCACAGTCTTAATGTGTCTCCGGGCTGCATTTTGCGCAGCCCGAATTAACCATGTCACTGCTCAGCAAAATACTTTATCTTCGGGTTCGAGTCGAATACAGCCCCGATGATTTAAGCACCTTGGGTGTGGCCAGCGACCAGCCGTTCGTTTACGTTCTGTCGGCTGATTCAACGGTTTCCCGCAGTATATTACGCGAAGAAATCAAACGGGGCCATTTACCCGAACCGGTGGCTCTCATCGGCAACAGCCAATCAGCCGAAAAAACCCATTCAGCGCAGATTTTAGCGAATAAGAAAATCACCGGCGTATTTCGCAGGCGGGTGGAATACCAGCATTTTGAACAGCAACTGGATGCCCTTATTCAAACCATCCAACAAGACCCGAATAAATCTCTGCAACTGATTCCCGTGTCTGTATTTTTAGGTCGGGCACCGGATAAAAACCATGGTCTGTTTAAAATCCTGTTTTCTGAACGCTGGGGCTTAACCGGTCGTTTACGTAAATTTTTTAGCCTGTTAGCCCATGGCAATCATACCCTGGTGCGCCTAAGTCGGCCCATTGTGGTGGATAAAAACTTAGGTTCACCCGAAGATGATTCCGGGGCACTGGCCCATAAGCTGTCGCGTGTGCTGCGCTTACATTTTAACCGAGTCAAAACTGCGGTGGTGGGTCAGGACTTATCACATCGTCGCACCATTGCAAAAAACATATTAACGCGTCCGGTGGTACAAAACGAAATTAAACAATACGCCCAACGACAAAAGGTTTCCGTCGACAAAGCCCAGCGGGAAGCGGAAAAAATGATTCGGGAAATCGCTGCTGATTATTCTTACAGCAGTATCCGGCTGATGCACAAAGTGTTTCGCTGGTTTTGGACGAAAGTCTATGACGGCGTTAAACTGAACTTTTATGCTGAATTTCGCAACTTAACCACCGAAAAAGAAATCATCTATACACCCTGTCATCGCAGCCACATTGACTATCTTATACTGTCCTACTCGCTTTATGAAAAGGGTTTGGTGCCGCCACATATCGCTGCCGGCATTAATTTGAATTTACCCATTATTGGTCGGATTCTGCGTGGCTCCGGGGCGTTTTTTATTCGACGTTCTTTTAATTCGACACTTTATTCAACCATATTTTCTGAGTACTTAAGCTCTCTCATTGCGCACGGTGTGTCGATTGAATACTTTATTGAAGGCACCCGCAGTCGCACCGGTCGATTGCTTCACCCCAAAGCCGGTATGCTGGCCATGACGGTGCGAAGTTACATTAATGAACGCGGCAAACCCTTGGTTTTTATACCGGCTTCTTTAAACTACGAAAAGCTGATGGAAGGTGCCTCATATAAATCCGAATTGGGCGGTCAGGCCAAGAAAAAAGAATCCATCGGTGGCTTGTTTAAAACCTTAAAATTACTCAAAGATGAATATGGACGGTTAACGGTTAATTTCGCCGAAGCCATTGAGTTAGACGACATTTTAGACAAACATAATACCGATTGGCGCGACTTGAAGCTCGGCGTCAAAGAAAAACCAACCTGGTTTAAAAATGTGGTCTCGGAAGCCGGCAACCTTATTTTAACGCACATCAACAAGGCATCTCACGTTAACCCCATCAACCTACTGGCGGTCAGTTTACTGGCCACCCCAAACCAGGCCGCCTCGGTCACTAACCTAACCGACCAAATAAAGCTCTATAAAGGCTTATTAACTGATTTGCCTTATTCTGAACGCACCACCATCACCGGTCTGAGTGAAGCAGAGATTATTGAACAAGGTATTAAACTTGGTTTTATCGAACGGGTTAAACATGATTTGGGGGATGTCATACGCGTAAAACACGACATGGGCGTGATGATGACCTATTACCGCAATAATGTTCTGCATTTATTTGCCGCCAGTTCTTTTATTGCCATGTTTTTTATTAATCAAGCCCAATATCCGCGTAAGGATCTGTTGCGCATTATGGCCATTATCTATCCGTATATTAAAAATGAATTGTTTTTAAAATGGTCACGTGATGAATTTATTGACTATGGCCGACAAACCCTTAAGCTGTTTAAACAACATGATCTACTGGTCTCGGACGGCCGCCAGCTGCAGCGTCATATGGGCGGTTCTTTACAAGCCGGAAAATTACGGGTATTAGCCAATGCCTTAATGCAAACCTATGAACGGTTTTTTATTGTGATCGCGGTGCTCAAATCAAAGGGTTCAGGCCATCTCACCGCAGCCGAACTGGAATCCCTGTGCCATCAGATTGCCAGTCAATTGACCTTGTTATACGAATTCAATTCACCGGACTTTTTTGATAAAAACCTATTCAAACACTTTATCAAACAATTGGCAGAAGAGTCGATTATTGATATTGATGATAGTGGCAAAATTATATTAACCGATAATTTACAGCCCATGTATTTGGGCGCCAAAGCCATTTTGTCCCGGCGCATCCGACACAGTATCCTCTATCTAATTTAAAGGTCTTTGGCATTAAACTGATCAGGCCCTTGTTTGCCGGCGGTTTTTTCATACTGTCCCGGCCCGACCTTTCGGTATTGGGTAAAACCCTGTTTACTGATATTTTTCTCACTCAAGGTGTGCCCCCCACCGCTGGTTATGCCGGTATGTATATTCACTTTGGTGATAATCTTTTTGAGTTTTGCGCCACATTTAGGACAGACATCCAAAGGCGTATCGGATAATTTTTGACGCACCTCAAACCCCTTGCGACATAAATCACAAGCGGTTTTTTCAGCGTGTAAATAACAATAAACAGGCATGGGGTAAATGAAGCCCCTCAAGCACAGCTGTCTTCAGGGGCTATAAACATAAAGACCTTATTTAATGTATGCCTTTCATGCCTTTTTTCAACAGCGGACTGAGTAATAACAATACCAGACCAAAACCCACACCCAGATAGAGTAAGGTGGTCCACAGTTCATTGTATTTATCCAGCTGCTCAGAGACGGTCAATGTCATCAGTTCTTGCTGATCCAATGCCGCGATTTTAGCCAGTAGCACGGCCACCACTTCGGACAGCGATGTGGCCAGAAACCAGACACCCATGACCATACTGACAACACTCTTAATTGATAACTTGGTGACAGCAGAAAGACCCACCGGCGATAAGCTTAATTCGCCCGTGGTGTGCAATAAATAGGCCAGCATTAACCAAACCCAGGCCACTTTACCGGCTTCATCGGGTGTTAGCGCACCAATTAATAACGCCCCAAAACCCAAGCCCACTTGAATCAGTCCTAAGGAAAATTTAACCGGGGTATTGGGATCCAGATTAACCCGTGCCAATTTCACCCACAGAGCAGCGAACAACGGCGCCAGGGTAAAGATAAACAGGGCATTTAAAGAACCAAACTGTCCTGCCGTGGGTTCAATCACCAGATTTTCAACCTGACCATCGGCTAAACCACCCAAATGGAACAGGCCATAATAGGTACAAATAGCACCCACAATTAACATGGTTACCGCAATAATACTGATACTGGCGGCTGAAGAGGTGGCGTCGGTTTGGGTCAGGGTGGTGGCTTTATCGCGATTAAAGAAAAAGCCAATCAAGATAAAGGCCAACGCCATGGCTTTAACCACTGAAGTGAGCAGTAATAAAAAGATGCCCAAGTAAGAAAAATAAGTAATCCATTCACCGCCAAACTGATAAATAACGACACCCAGTACCAACACGATATCAATCAGACCTGTTAACAAGGTCGGCATTAACACCGATTTGAGCGGGCTGTTATGAATACGGCGATAGGCATTGGCGGTTTTAAAACCAAATCCGGCCACAGCAAAGGATATGGCTGCCAACACATAAAAGATCCAGGCATCACCGCTGGTCAATTGTGCATTAATTAATCGGCGATCAACCACCCGATCAGCAAACAGCGTCATGGAGCTGGCCGACTGTTCAAATAAGGCCCAAAAAACGATGGTGGAGACAATTAAAAACATCAGCACAATCATGCGTGAATAACTTTCACCGGAGGTTTTTAAAAAGCCATAAATACTAAAGGCAATAATCATACCTAACAGCACATAAGCTAACGGCTCAATCCAGGTTTCAAATTGATTAAATAAAGCCACATGGCTTAATAAAGAATCCGGAAAGTGATCAATGGTAAAACCAATCACGGCCATCAGACCAAATAAGACAATCACGGTGGCAAAAATTTTAGCCAAACCGCGGGTTTGGTCTTCATT
>CAZWVE010000127.1:0-5160 GCA_964636925.1 uncultured Marinicella sp. | reverse complement strand
AGTCTCAAGCCGTTTATCAGGGATGTTTTTTGTGGCAGGGGTTGTTGAAAAATAATCTTGCGCAGTTGTTTTAAATGTTGTCGTTCATTGTGGACGCCCATGACTTCTAAGGCCAGAAAGCGTTCAATCGTGGCCCGGACATCCTGTTGTAGTCCGTCTTTAAAGGCCGTCACAGTTTTTTCTGGCATACCATGACGCCAATGTTGTCTGGCCTGAAAACACGGCGTGGCACAAACCATAATCAAGGCCTGGACTTGTTGCGGGTTGTGAATGGCCTGGTTAAGGGCGATTAAACCACCCATCGACCAGCCCAGCCAGATACCCTCGGGCAATGTTTCAAAATCAGTGATTAGGTGTTCCGGTTTGTCGCTAAGTGTTGCCTGCTGGTTTTCACCATGACCCGGTAAATCAATCAGGTTTAAGGTAAAATCTTGGCCTAAATCAGCCGCCCAGGCGCTAAAGATACCGGCATGCATACCCCAGCCATGGAGCATATTGATGACCGGGCCCCGGCCCAGTGTTTGAACGATTTTCATGACATTCAACAGATGCATTCAGTGCCGGGCATTGTATAGTAATCCGACAGAGACTGAAAATCGTCTCTTGATAAATTCACCATCCGCACCCAAAATTAAAGCCCGACGCTTTGAGTACACAACACATGACACAAGAACGCATTATTTTAGCCGGTGGCTGCTTTTGGGGCATGCAAGATTTATTCAGAAAACAGCCCGGCGTGGTTTCGACCCGGGTTGGTTACAGCGGTGGCGAAGTGGCCAACGCCACCTATCGGAATCATGGTAATCACGCTGAAGCCATCGAAATTATTATTGATAGAGATAAGACCAGCTTTAAAGACATGTTGCGGTTTTTCTTTCAAATTCATGACCCCACCACAGAAAATCGCCAAGGTAACGACATTGGCGCAAGCTATCGTTCGGCAATTTTCTATACCTCGGATGACCAAAAAGAGATCGCCGAAAAGGTCATTCAGGCTGCCAATGAGTCCGGTTTTTGGGACAATGAAGTGGTCACAGAATTATCACCTGCCGGTGATTTCTGGGAAGCGGAACCCGAGCATCAGGATTATTTAGAACACTATCCCGATGGCTACACCTGCCACTTTATACGTAATGACTGGCAGTTACCTGAGGAAATATAGATAAGGTCTCAAAATCCCGATTAAGGGAGCTTCCAAATTATTTCAATGTATATGATTTGCTGAAAGTTAAGTGAAAGGACTATAGAATAAGGCTTCCTGTTGGTCGGCACTATTAAATTGAATCAAGTCACAAAATTTCACACAATTAAAAGCGTTGCTTTGTTCGCGATTACCTTGTCGCTGGCTATATTGGTGTTTTTAAAAAATGCCTGGGTTACTGAAGATGCCTACATTATCTTTCGCAGTTTGGAGCAGTTATTTGCCGGAAACGGCCCCAACTGGAACCCCCACGAACGGGTACAGGTGTTTACCAGTCCATTGTGGTATGTGGTGTTGGCGCTTGGGCGAATGGTTTCGCAGGACATGTACCTGATGGCCATTGTTGTTTCGTTGGTCTTTGTATCGGCAACGGTTTTTGTGCTGCAGGCCATCGTTAAACAAGCGGGGCTGCTGTTGCTGGCAGTCCTTATCCTGATATCATCAAATTCATTTTTTGATTACACCAGTTCTGGATTGGAAAATGCGCTGGCTTATTTCGTTATTGCTGCTTTTGTTTATTATTACCTGAGACTTTTTGCAGAGCCGGATACATCAACCGAGATGAAACAGCCGGTCAAAAAAACCATCTTTCAACTGTTGCTAATCTATGGCTTGTTAATCCTGGTACGGCATGACCTGGCTTTGCTTCTGTTGCCCGCCATGGCCTATACTTTTTTTACATACAGACGACTGTTCCATTGGAAGCAGTGGCTGATATATGGTGTACTGGCTTTTATGCCCTTTATACTCTACAGCCTATTTTCCCTACTTTATTACGGCTTTTTGTTCCCCAATACGGCTTATGCCAAGCTGAATACCGGTATCCCACAAGTAGAATTGTTGCAACAAGGATTAAAATATATTCTGGTGACATTCAAATATGATGTGCTGACACCTGTGGTTATATTGTTGGCATTGCTGGTTTGTTTTTTACCCGCCAGCCCGCGATATGTTCGTTATCTGGGTTTGGGGTTGGTGTTGAATTTATTCTATGTGGTCTACGTCGGTGGCGATTTTATGTTGGGTCGCTTTTTATCCTTTCCTTTTCTACTGAGCGTCATTATTCTGGCCGTATGGGCCGGCAACCGCTTGAGACAATATTCGCTTGTCATTGTGGCTGTATTGGTGACGTTATACGCCACATATTATGATCATACACCCGCGAATTCTCCCATCAAATACAAGAATCAACTGATCGAATACGGTATTGCGGATGAACGGGGGTTTTATTTTAACGACGTGTCATTGTATAGTTACATTAAATTAGGTCACGAAAAGTTCCCTGACTCTCACTGGCGGAGACAGGCGCAAAAATTCAATCAATCAGACGAAAAAATGATTGTTCGTCCGACCATTGGGTTATTTGGTTATTACGCGGGCATCGATAAGATTATTATTGACCCTTTTGCCCTGGCCGATCCCTTATTGGCACGATTACCGGCAGCACCCATACCCTGGCGAATCGGCCATTTTGGTCGTTATTTACCTGCCGGCTATGAAGACAGTGTCAGGTCTGACCGAGAAGTCATTGCTGATAAAAAACTCAATACCTATTATAAAAAATTAAAATTGATTACCCAAAGTGATGATTTGTTCAGTTTTGAGCGAATAAAAACCATCGTGTTGTTTAATCTCGGTGCTTATGACGATTGGCTTGAGAATCAATAATTACGAATCAAACATTGTACCAATAAATCGATGTCCTCATTTTCCAGAGCGTGGTGCAGGGTGAAGCGTAAGCGGGATTGGTTTTTGGGAACTGTGGGCGGTCGAATGGCGGCGGCGAAAATACCGCGGGATTTCAAGTAATCGGCGGTTTCTAAAGCAGCCGATTCACTGTTGAGGATAAACGGTTGGATGGGTGTATTACTGTGACCCAGATTCTCTGCTATGCCATACTGCTGACATTGTTGGCGCAAGCGCTCAATCAGTTCCAGTAGTTTTTCACGACGCCAGGGTTCGGATTGAATCATTTCCAGGGCTTTTAAGTTGGCGGCCGCCACCGGCGTGGGTAAGGCGGTGTTATAACGGTAAGTTCGGGCTTTTTGCAGGATGGTTTCAATCAATTCATCGTCACCGACCACAAAAGCACCGGCACTGCCAAAAGCCTTACCAAATGTGCCTGATAACAGGGGCACATGATCCTGCGTTAAACCCTGATGTTCCAAAACCCCGCCGCCTTTATCACCCAATACGCCGATGCCATGGGCATCATCAACCCATAACAAGGCATTAAATACATCGGCACTGAGTGCCATGGCGAATAAGTCCGGGCTGTCGCCGTCCATGCTAAAAACACCTTCGGTGGCCCATAAGATGGTGTGATCGGCATGGTTTTCATTAAATTGCTGACACTGCTGTTCGCCTTTTTTCAGATCTAAATGTGGATAGCGTTTCAGCTTGGCGCCGCTTAATTGTGCGGCATCCATCAATGAAGCATGATTGAGTTTGTCCTGGATGAATAAATCATGGCGATTTAGTAAAGCCCCGGCAATGCCTAAATTGGCCAGATAACCGGATGAAAACAGTAAGCAGCGCGGATAGCCTAAAAATTCAGCCAGAGCAAATTCCAGTTCCTGATGAACTGACGTGTAGCCGGATAACAGCGGTGAGCCGCTGGCGCCAAAACCGAATTTAACCGCCGCTTGATGGGCGGCTAAAATCACTTCCGGATGATTCGACAGGCCTAAATAATCATTGCTGTTAAAGTTAAGCAGTTGTTCGCCATCAATACTGACATAGCGACCGACTCGGCTGGTTCTGAGCACCCGGCGACGAAACAAATGTTGTTTTTTTAAACAGTCTAATTCGTCGCGTCGAGACATCTTGATTAATGGCGTTTTGGCATCGGTTTAATACCGAGTTTTTGGAATAAAGCCATGTCTTTGTTTTCTTCGGGGTTCTGGGTGGTGAGTAGTTTTTCACCATAGAATATGGAATTGGCACCGGCCAGGAAGCACATCGCCTGTACTGCTTCGGACATTTCATTCCGCCCGGCTGACAACCGCACCATGGATTTCGGCATCATAATTCTGGCCACCGCAATGGTGCGCACAAAATCCAGGTCATCAATCTTCTCAATGCCGTGTAGCGGTGTACCTTTAACTTGCACCAAGGCATTAATCGGCACACTACCCGGGTGCTGGTCCAAATTAGCCAAAGCCATCAGCATACCGGCTCGGTCCTGCTGTGTCTCGCCCATACCGACAATGCCGCCGGAACACACATTAATACCCGATTGTTGAACATTTTTTAAGGTGTCCATACGCATCTCAAACTTTCGGGTGGTGATGATTTTTTCATAAAAAGACTCAGAGCTGTCGATGTTATGGTTGTAATAGTCCAAACCGGCCTTGGCCAGTTTTTGCGACTGTTGTTCATTCAGCATACCCAAAGTCAGACAGGTTTCCATACCCAGGGCCTTGACACCTTTGACCATATCGATCACCTGATCCAAATCGCGGTCTTTAGGCGAACGCCAGGCGGCACCCATACAAAAACGGGTGGCGCCTTGTTGCTTGGCCGCCGCGGCTTGTTCCACCACGCTATCCACCGCCATCAGCGGCTCTTTTTCAACGCCCGTGTCATAGCGTACCGATTGCGGACAATAACTGCAATCTTCCGGACAAGCACCGGTTTTAATGCTCAGCAAAGTACTGATTTGCACCTCATTGGCGTCGAAATAATTACGATGGGTTTGTTGCGCCTGATAGATTAAATCATTAAAAGGCTTGGCAAAAAGTGCATCCACTTGATCTTGGGTCCAATCGTGCCGGATTGGCGGGGCTTGGTTCATAATGTGCAGGCGTATTAAGAACAAAACAGTATGCTTTTTTGACCGGCATTAGTCAATAAACAGGCGTTTGAAATTATGAAGAGAACTGAAAAAACCAACAAACCGGGACAGTCATCAAAATTGTCAGAATATGTTGAGTTGTTTAGGTGTCTGTGATTAAGAT
>CAZWVE010000126.1:0-5193 GCA_964636925.1 uncultured Marinicella sp. | reverse complement strand
GGCAGTGAATTTGTTACTGCCAGTACATGGCGAAATATTATTCGCTTTAAGCTCAAACTATTTCCGCGCAGGCTCAATCATCAAGACTTAACCCACTTAGAATACGCCAATGAACAATTTGATTATGCGTTGTCCTTTGATTGTTTTGAGCACATTCCTGATTTCAAGCAAGGCTTAACAGAAATTCTTCGGGTTCTAAAACCCACAGGTAAATTACTGTTCTCAGTACCTTTTGATGTCAATGCAGATGAAACTTTGGTGCGGGCATCCATCAATAACAACAATGAAACGGTGTTTCATGTTGAGCCGGAATACCACGGCAACCCGATGTCAAAAGAAGGTAGCTTAAGTTATTACACGTTTGGCTGGGATTTACTAAATACCCTTAAATCCTTGGGGTTTAGTAATGCTTATGCGCTCATTTATTGGTCAAAGAAATATGCTTATTTGGGTGGGCCGCAATTATTACTGTGCGCTGAAAAATAAACTTATTTATCAAAACCAGGCGGTTGATAGTCATCCACCAGATACAATGGCCGTTGTTTGGTTTCGTTAAACATGCGGCCCAAATATTCGCCAATAACGCCCAAAGCAGTCAGCTGAATACCGCCGAGGAACAATATCACCACCATTAAGGACGGATAACCGGGGACGTCAGCACCCAAAATCAGGGTTTTGACGATAATCACCAAACCGTACAAAAAAGCAAAAGTCGCCACTGTCATACCAATCCAGGTGGCAAAGCGCAGTGGTAAATAACTGAAGGAGGTGATGCCGTCGATGGCAAAGCGCCAGAGTTTATTGTAATTCCATTTGGTCTCACCGGCGGCACGGGGTTCGCGTTCGAAATACAGTTGTTTTTGTTTATAACCGACCCAGGCAAACAGACCTTTCATAAAACGGTTGCGTTCGCGCAATTGACCGACAGCGTGGTAGGCTTTTTTGGACATTAGTCGAAAATCACCGGTATCTTTGGGAATTGAGGTGTCGCTCATGGTGTTTAAAATGCGGTAGAACCAATTGGCGGTGGTTTTTTTTGCCCAGGATTCGCCCTGGCGTTGTTTGCGTGTGGCATAAACCACGTCATAACCCTCATGCCAGGCGGCAATCATATCAGGGATAAGCTCGGGTGGGTCCTGTAAGTCCACATCAATCACAATCACCGCATCCGCATCGGCATGGTCTAATCCGGCAGTGAGTGCTTGTTCTTTACCAAAATTTCGACTCAGGGATAAGTAACCATAACGACCGTCGGCGGCTTGTAATTTTTGCATCTGTTGCAGACTGTCATCACTGGAACCGTCATCCACAAACAACACCCGCCAATCAATATCCAGTTGCGACATAACGCCATTTATGCGCTCTTGAAAAACCGCCAAAACGTCCTGTTCATTATAAACCGGCACAATGATATCAACAGATGGCATAGCACACTCAACGCAAAAAGTTTATTGTAGTCAAATAAACGCCGCAGGTCATTAGCGCTGTGTTATTTTCTTAACAAACATTGAAATCGTAATTGACAAAGCGAAAAAACACAGTAAGCCGCCAACACACCCATGCCATTAGCCATTAAATCAGCCCATTCAAAATAACGGTAACCGCTCAATCCTTGTAATACCTCTATAATAAAACCCATAATGATAAATAAACACAACACCAAAGCTTTATTCACGGTCAAATGCAAAAACCAATAGGTCATTGCAAAATAGGCCAATAAATGACCCAATTTATCACTGCCTTTGACTGTATCTATCGATGTGGACAAGGGCAGCAATGACAATAAGCAGACAAGCGATACCATGATCCAGCCAATCAACCAAGCCAAACGTTTGTTTATAACCATTGTTGAATCCATTGCCGGTATTGAGCACCCCAATGTGACCAGGTCATCAAAGGTTGCACTTGTTGCATGGTACCGGGTTTCAGCAATTTATCCAAAATGACCCGGGCTTGTTTCTCTGGGTTGTCAGGAGTGGCCGGGTATAAATTTTCAGGCGGATACAAGTCAGGATATACCAATCGGTTCGGTGCCAACGGTCGACAACCACAGGCAGCAGCTTCCAGCATGGCTATACCCTGAAAATCATGATTAGCGGTGGATAGCACCACATCGGCCTGTTGTAAAACACGGATGTATTCAGCCCGACTGTTCACATAACCCAGGCTTAAACATTGATTGGCATGTTTCTCTTTGATAATTCGCAGGGCTCTGGGGATTGTTTTAAAGGCACGACCCAGAATATGAAATCTAATCGGCAGGCCCTGGCAAAGTGCTAATAAAGACAATAAGGTTTCAGGCCCTTTATCATGCTCCCACCGATGGTTCCAAACAACCTGTAAATAAGGCTTTTGAGTCGCTTGATGAACACTCTGAGACGGCTGACAATCATCCATAATCGGCACCGGCAACAGCGTGGCTTTGGCTTCGATTGATTTGAGAAAATCAGCAGGAATGCCATCGGGCATCTTTTCTAAAAACCGCTTGGCGCCTGCCAAAAAACTACGCCGATTATAATCACTGTTAAACACCACCTCGTCTGCCAAATAAGCGGACATGAGACTGTTTAAGTGAATTGTTGCCATGGCATTTTGCCGCGCATTGAGCGGGTAAGCAAACTGGTTTTCATGAAAATACAACAAATTCGGTACGCCTGCCAAGTGCGGATAAAAGCCGCGAACAGCGGTTAAATCTGTCATAGAGGTGGCCACAACAAGGTCATAATTTTGCTGTAATTGAGGGTCATACTGATGGGCAAAATTAATGGCATTGGCGGCCATGCGCCATTTGAAAAACTGGTCTTTAAGGGTTAATCGATGCCAGTTAAAATCATTCAATTGCAGGCTGAGATTTTGATGCCAATAGCGATGTGAGTCAGCATCATAAGCCGACAGCAACAAAATCTCTGCCTTCATTAAGGTCTTTTTAAATCGTCTTTTAATTGATCGACAAAACCCATCACCGCTTGCTGAGCCATTTGTGTGGCGTTGAGACTGGTGTATTTAAGCTCGCTACCATAACCGTTGCCCAGAGAATCGCCACTGACCACGTCATAACTGTCCACATCCAATTGCGCATTCACCAACACTGATTGGCGACCATAGTATTCCAGCATTTGCTCACCGACAAAATTGACATTGGCCACCACCATTTGTTGGCCGCCGTAGCGATCGAGGCGCTGTCTGATATCGGCCATATCAACGCCCTGATTCAAGGCTTGAGTCAAGCCCGGTACAAATTGTTCATTCATGACTTTAATGCCGGCTGACTTAAGCTCAGATTCAATTATTTTCTTAATGGGATTGGCCACTGCAGGGTCGCCAAATACCAGAACGGCCACGCCTTTATCACGCTTAATCACCGGTTTTGGTCTGGCCTTGGCCTGTGCTTGTTGGGCCACGGTTTTTGTCGGTACCTCGACCTTAGCAATGAGGTTTTCTGTGTTTTCGATGGCATCATCAAGCGCTGATTTTTTACTCTTCGACTGTGTTTCATGGCTTAGATTGCCATCTACAGTTGCCACTTGATTATCCGCTGAAGTTGATTCATCGGCTGAATCCACCACCTGAATATCAAAATCGGCATCCTCTGGACGCGCTTCAACAGACGCAATCTGATTATTAACGTCAGACTGGTGCGTGTTGTCTTGTGTGTTATCTTTTTCATCAGAACCGGATAACAGTTGTGCACCCCAGGTCAAAAGACCACCGGCGTTGCCGGCTTCAGAGGTTTCTTTCACGTTTGTTGATTCAGTGTCTTGTTGTTGGTTCAAATCGTCACTCATGGCTTGCAGTTCAGCATCTGATTTTAACGGTACATCGGCCAGTGTCATGGTGTCTTGGTTGTCCGACATCAGAGCATTGACCGGTGTGTTTTTCTCTGCCAGAGGATTCGGCAAATAACCTTGTTGCACTGCTAAAACAGCACCACCGACCAGCACCAAAAGTACCGCCGCTACTTTCCAGAACCAGCCTGATTTTTTCTCCTCAGAACGCTGATTATTGGGGGCTGTGGGGGCTGCATTGGCCAATGTCTGGGCCGCTTGTTGTGTCACCTGTTGCGACACTTTTTTAGGTGTGCTCAGCGCTTGTGTGGAGCGGGCTTTGATAGCAGCCAAATCAGCCAAATCACTTGCCGGGCCCAGTTGCTCAATTATTTCGGCACAGCTCTGAAAACGTTCTTGTGGATTTTTAGCAATCATTTTTTCTAAAATGAAATGGGTTTTCTTATCCACTTTTTTATTGATACCGCGAATATCGGGAATATCAGACTGCACCACTTCCAACATCAGACCCAGTGGGCTGTCATTTTCAAAAGGCACCTTCCCTGCCAGCATTTCGTAAAACACAATCCCCAAAGCAAAGATATCTGAACGTTTGTCCACTTCCTGACCGGTACACACTTCCGGTGAAAGGTATCCGGGTGTGCCGACAAATTCACCGGTATTGGTTAGTTTATCGCCATATTCACGGGTTTGGGCAATACCAAAATCCACCACCTTGACTGAACCATCGCTACAAATCATAAGATTGGCGGGCTTGATATCACGATGGACCAAATCGTGCTTATGGGCTTCATTGAGACCGGCACAGGCCTGGCGCAAAATATTTTTTGCGTCACTAACTTGTAAAATGCGTTTGCCGGTTAATAATTCATCCAATGAAACCCCTTCTAAAAATTCCATGGCGAAGAAAGGTTGCTTGTCTTCTTTACCAATGTAATATACTTGAATAACATTGGGGTGATTAATGGCTGCCATACTTTTGGCTTCCCGGGTAAAACGCTCAATCAAATCGTCATCGTTGAGCAAGTGTTCACCCAATGCTTTAATCGCGACATAACGATTCAAAGTCGGTTCAAAGGCCTTATAGACCACACCCATCCCACCGCGGCCCAATTCTGAGACGACTTCGTAATGACCAAATTTCTTTTTCATGGTTTTCCCCGTTCAAAATCTACAATAGTGCCATTATATAACACGGGTTTGAATGACAGCTTAACTAAAAATCAAGCCAATTTGTGACAGCAGTCACCTTTTTTCAGTTATCAGAACCACAAAAGGCTGTAATTACGGGGCTTTGATAGGGTAAAATTGGTCGTTTTTTCTCACAAGACCCGGCCACAGGCCATGGGTTTTAAAAATCAGGACAGAAGTACCATGCGCAGCCAATATTGCAACCAAGTCACAGAAC
>CAZWVE010000125.1:999-5222 GCA_964636925.1 uncultured Marinicella sp. | reverse complement strand
AAGCACTTATAAAAAACATGATGGCTTAATAAAGCACTTAATTGAAACTGGCGCTTTAGTAAAGTGAATAAAGTAGCACAAAAAATACCGAATATTGTTGCAAAAGGAATTATTGACAAAATTATCTCAAGAAAAGGTGGTGGTGTTATTTTTTTATGGAATACAGATTCAGAAACATCAGAAGTAGTACAGGTGCCATATCACATATTGCCAGTTTTGCCCGAGCGTGGTGAAATTTGGAGAATTGAAGGTATCGAAAAGGATACACACTGGGGAGTGCAGTTAATTGCAACTGACGCTTCTAGAGTGCTGCCAAGCGACGATATTTTTATTCAGTTTGTAAGTAAGAACCCTAAATTTAAAGAAATTAATAAAGGTCGTGCAGAGAACTTATGGAAAACTCTTAAGTATGACATATACAGGCTGCTGAAGAATGCTGATGTTGCAACAATAAGTAAATTAACATCCATCCCAATTACAGTTGTAGAGCGGTTATGCGAGAGCTGGTCTGATTACCAAAATGAAACTGATGTAATTGAATGGCTACATATGCATAAAGTACCAACAAATATTGCGGTTAAAATCGTATCTTGTTATGGAAGTGATGCAATTGATATGCTTGAAGAAAACCCATATCGACTTGTTTATTTTTTAAAATGGGAAGATGTTGACCAGCTAGCTTGTGAGTCTTTTGGTATATCTTTTGATGACGAAAGAAGACAGATTGCGGCTATAGAATCAATTATGCTTGAACGCTGGGTGCAAGGTGGTCATACAGCAATTGAATATAAACCATTAGAAAAAGCACTTACTAGTAAGATTAAACTTGCCCGTGCTGTGAATCCTGAGACAGTTATAAAACTTGCTTTAGAGAAAAATGCTATATTGAAGCTGAATAATAATTTATATCAAACTCTTGGCGCTGAGGCTTTAGAGTGGCTGGTGAAAGATTTCATTATTAAAGCGAATAATAGCTATTCTGACTTTTGTTTTAATCAAATTAATGAAGATCAGCTAGAAGGATATCAGACAGTAGCTAATTCAACAATAAAGAGTTTTAAATTGAATAAAGAACAGAAGGATGCTGTTAGAGTTGTTTTAAATAATAAATTTGCATGTATAACAGGAGGTGCTGGTGTTGGTAAAACAGCTGTTTTAAAAGCTATATACGATCAAATAGATCTACCTAAGAGCATAATACAAGCAGCATTAACAAATAAAGCTAAAATGCGCATGACGGCTGCAACAGGAGTTAAGGCAATTACAATTGCTGGTTTGTTAGTTAAGGCTGAAAAAAACCAAATACCAAAAAACTGTTGGTTGTTTATAGATGAAGCGAGCATGCTGGATTTGCCAATATTTGCACGATTAGTTAGATTACTACCAGATTCAACAAGAGTATACTTGATTGGTGATTCTCATCAATTACCACCTATTGGTCCAGGTCTGATATTTCATTTAGCCGTAAAGTCCAAATCAATTCCTACAGTAGTCTTAAATGAAGTTCATCGAGCGGCATTAAATACTGGCATCCCACAAGGAGCATTGAAAATACGGAATCAAGAAATGCCTGATTTTGATAGCAAAGATGAAGCCATTAAAAAGAATTACGGCATGTCCATTGTTGATTCGGGAAACAAAACTGAAGATCAAATTTCTCAAGCCTTAAATTTCTATCGAAGATTTGTCGAGAAAGAGGACGTTCAGATAATTGCTGGGACAAATAGGACTTGTCGTTTAATAAATAAAAGACTACATAAAGAGCATGTAGCTTTTTTAAAGGAGGAAAATAAAGAGGTTAAGGCCATTGAAACCGCGGAAAACAAAATATCAGTTGGTGAACCAATAGTATGGTTGAATAAAAATGATCATGAGAGAGAGTTGTATAACGGCACAATTGGTGTATTAATTGATATTTATGCTGAACCTATACCCTATACTACTGATAATGGTGAAAGAATTGAATTTGTTGCTAAAGCTGAGTTCGATGGGACCGGTAAGATTGAATTGACGAATGGTGATTTACTCAATCTTTGTCTTGCCTACGCAATAACATGTCATAAAGCCCAAGGATCGCAATGGTCTCGTGTAATTGTATGTGTGGATTACTCTCCTTCAATTTTGGATAACTCATGGATATATACATCTGTATCCAGGACTTCAAAACAATGCGTTATCATTGGTTGCAAACAATACATTAGGTCGATTGTAGAAAGTACGCCTAAGTCGCATAATCGATGTATAGGAATTGAGCTGTAATGGAGTCAATTGTATTAACCAGTTTTACTGCTACAGAATGGCACGCTTAGTTCTAATCCGTGGAGTTTCGGGCTCAGGAAAAACCACTTTAGCGAACCAAGTATTTTCAGATTTTACACTTGTTGAAGAGAATCAATTTTTTATTGATGAAGGAGTTTTTTTATATGACAGTTCTAAAGTATTAGACTCTCAAGAATGGTGTTTGGAAAGGACAAAGAAAGAGTTGGCAGCGGGTAAAAACGTAGTAGTAGCAAATACGTTTGAAAGCATATCTAAAGTGAGTAGTTACGTAAATATTGGGTATCCGGTAACAATCATTCGAGCAACTGGTAATTTCTCGAATAAGCATAATTTTCCAGAAAGTGTCCTGACGAATCAAATGGAGGTATTTGAGGATATTGAGAATGAGATTATTACAACACCTGCATTACTACGTTCCAGAAGCGTTAGAAATGATATTCGAAATGGACTTCAACCAGAATCTGAGCAATCAATAGCTTACTATACTCGATCTTTAGCGCTTGTTGATAAGGGTGTTAAAAGTTACCGCAGTCGAAAAAAATATTTACCACAAATGGATTTTATACCGTTAAATGGAAATACAAATGATCACCAAATTCCATTTTATCTTAACGAATATCTAGAACCAATCGAACCCTTTATTCAGTTTATGATTGATATAGGTTCGTGGAAATATGAAAATAATAAACGTTCAGGCCGTTTTCAAGCTTATAAATCTTTTATTAATCAGTATGCTTATGCATTGAAGCAGCTAGCTGTTTTTCTGTATGAGAAAAAAATGACCTGGGATAAAGTAGATGATAAATCACTAAAGGATTGGTATGACTGGGATTTAAAAAAAACAATTAAGAGTAATGTTTCAAGTGGTGATGTTAAAACCGCTCAACGTACAGTAAACCGTAAAATTGCTGCTTTGTATAAATTTTATGGTTGGGCGCAATATAATGGATTTCTTAAACCTGGATATGTGTCTAAGAACGGTGGCAAAATAACGTCAACTATAATGGAGGCTTATAATAAAGGGTTGTTGAATGGTCCTCTGGTTAGAGTGTCGCCAATCAATAATCCCGAAATAATAAATGGTCTTTATCCTTTGAGACAAGAGAGAGCTGGCGAGCCTAATAAAGACTATGGTCTTAAGGACTCTGATATTGAGCGGGCTTATGATTGTATTGGGAAAGCTAATTGTTCCGAATACATAAAAGAGAGAAATATTCTTTTAATAGATATTATTCATCAAGTAGGTTTAAGGCCAGATATGGTAGCCTCTTTAAGGGCTTCTCAATTTAACTGGACTGATATTGAAGAAGCTACTGACAATCATGTTCTGATAAAACCTGATCGTCAAAAATTAAGCTATGATGACTATTTTGAAGTGTCGCTTTCACTATGTGCGAGAATACTTAACTTCATTGAGGGAGAAAGAACAACAAAAATGAAAACTCTTGCATTAACCGAAAAAAAAGTTTCTAACTCTCTATTTATAACTGAACCAGGCAGACCAATGTCAGCCCAAAGAATCTCAGATGCGTTAAATTCTTACGGAATTAGACCCTATGCTTTAAGGCATAAATTTTCTGATGACCGTGTTTATGAGGAATTGTCATACAGGGCTAGGTTAGGTATGCCTGTAGACCCATTAACTGTTTTACAAAGCGTGGGTCAATCTCTAGGTCACAAAAATATTAATTCTCAAAAGAGTTACCATAAGGCTAATTCAAAAATCCGTAGTGATCAGCTTGAGGCCCGACTTTCAAGGCAGAATGCTGAGTTGCTGGGAGAGTTACATGAGAAAAGAAAAACACAAGCTGACCTTGAAGCCGAAATTAGAAAGTTAAAAAAAGAATTAGAAAAGGATTAGTCGAAAAATAATCAATATGAGTGATTGTTTTCGTTCATAAAACTAATAAATGCAATAAGCTTACTATTTCATTAGAGCTAAT
>CAZWVE010000125.1:0-989 GCA_964636925.1 uncultured Marinicella sp. | reverse complement strand
TAGGAACATTATATTTAATATTATATTGCTCAAGAAATTAAGGTATTTTATTAGTGATACAAACTTAATTTATTATATTTAAAGAAACTATGCAAAAGGACAACCAAACACCACTTCAACAAATACTCAATGCATACCGTTCAACAAGCAAAACTGAGCGTGAAAAAGGTACTTACTTTGAAAAGCTCATATTTACCTTCTTTAAATATGAAGCGCGGTATAAAGGGCTTTACAGTGATGTTTGGACATACTCGGACTGGGCTAAGCAACAAGGAATTTCAGGTAAGGACACCGGTATTGATTTAGTCGCTAAAACCAAAGGGACTGATGAGTATCATGCCATTCAATGCAAATTGTATGATGAAGATGCCACGATTTATAAAAAGCAAATAGACAGCTTTTTTACAGCCTCTGGCAAGAAGCCATTTTCAAATCGGCTTATTGTTACTACCACAAACAATTGGTCAGATAATGCGTTAGATGCGCTGGAAGATCAACGTCCACCGGTTTCTAAGATTGACCTTAAAGCGCTTGAAGAAAGCCAAATTGACTGGTCAAAATATAAACCTGATCAAGCTCCGGTACTACTTACCGAACGAAGTGAACGAAGCCTTAGAAAGCACCAAGAACGTGCGTTTAATGATGTGGTAAGAGGTTTTGAAGAAGCTGATCGCGGTAAGATGATTATGGCGTGTGGCACCGGTAAAACCTATACCAGCTTGAAGCTTGCTGAGGAATTAGCAGGCCCGGGTAAAAATGTATTGTTTCTGGTTCCAAGCCTTAATCTGTTGTCCCAAACATTGACTGAATGGACTCAATTCAGTGAAACGCCCATCACCAGCTTTGCAGTTTGCTCAGACAGTGATGTCGGTAAGAAACAAAAAGGTGATGATCGAAACATGCTCATTCATGAGCTTGAATACCCATCGACCACAGAAGCCAGCAAGTTGGGTGAAGCAGTAAAACAAACCAAGTCCAATCCAGCGACT
>CAZWVE010000124.1:0-5251 GCA_964636925.1 uncultured Marinicella sp. | reverse complement strand
CATTTGTACCGGTAGTAAATTAATAATCCCCAGACTCAAACTAATCAACGCCAAAAACGACAGATACCACGAAAAACCCCGGGCTGCTGAATCATTTGCCACTTGCGCGATGGTGATTGGCCCCGATAAATTTTCTAAAGAGGCTTTGCCAAGCAACAGTTTACCTATCATCTCTAAGGATTTGCCAGTTATTTTCAGCATTTCTTGCCAGGCCATGGGCATAGCCTGGATAGGCCCATAGGATAATTCATAATATAAACTTTGGGCAAATTCACGGGTATTTTTGTCCGGTTGCAACGGCCGAATGCCAATAACCTGTCGCTTTGCATTATCCGGGTCAGTGACGAAGTTTGCAATGGTCACTTCTTTTTGTCCGCCATCACGTATAAATGTTAGTGTCATGGGCGGTGATTGCTGACTTATTTTTTCACTTAAATCATACCAGTCTTTGACTGTTTCGCCATTTAAGGCAACAATCTGATCACCCTGCTGCAAACCCGCTTTAGCGGCCGGTAAACCCGGTGTTAACTCACCAATAATGGCCGGTACCGGCATACGCCAGGGTTGCAAACCAATGGCATCCATCATTTTTGACTCTTTAATGCCTTCAGGAAGTTTTGATAAAGCCAGGGTCCGTTCTTGTTCACTGCCGCGATCGGTTTTAACAACCACTTGAACGTCTCTGTGATCCAGCCCCGCAGTGATCAGGTACATGGACACATCTGACCAGGTATTAACCACTTCACCATCCACCGCAATGATTTGGTCTTTACTGGAAAATCCTGCTTCAGCCATTAATTTCACAGGTTCGCCAAGGGTGGGTTTGATCTCCGGTTTGCCGACCACAAACATCAGCCAGTACAGTGCAAACGCCAATATAAAGTTAAAAGCTGGGCCGGCAAACATAATGAGAAATTTTTGCCAGGCAGGCTTATGGTTATAAGCCAGGTGTTTATCGGCTTCACTGACCTCACAATCCCGTTCATCCAGAAGCTTGACATAGCCACCAAGCGGGATTGGTGCCACCGCAATCTCGGTACCGTAACGATCAAACCGCGACCACATCGGTTTACCGAAACCGACACTGAACCGCAAGACTTTAACCCCAAAGAGTCGCGCCAATAAAAAATGGCCCAGTTCATGAAAGGTGACTAACACACCGAGGGTAATAATCAGCCAAAATATACTTGTTAAAACCGTTATCATGAAATTATTGTCAAGTCGTTATCAAAGTTCTGGTTTGTTGGTGGACTAATTGGTCTAATTCAATCAGTTGCGACACAGATTCGACCTTCTCTATGGTCATTGAATTGAGCATTCTATCATTGATATCGGAAATTTTCGTAAAGGTAATTTCTTCATTTAAAAAAGCCGCCACCGCGACCTCATTTGCGGCATTTAAAACAGCCGGTGCAGTACCACCCATGTGAATCGCTTGCCTGGCCAAATTCAGATTGGGAAATTTTTTATGATCAGCCGGATAAAATTGTAATTCGCCAATCTTCGTAATGTCCAATAAAGCCGCTTGATTGCTTAGTCGCTGCCCCAGACCCAAACCATGTGATATGGGTATTTGCATGTCAGGCATACCCAATTGCGCTAAAATCGAACCATCAATAAAATTCACCATGGAATGAATAATACTCTGTGGGTGGATGGTGACCTGAATATCCGTCACCGGCATATTAAAGAGCCAGTGTGCTTCAATCACTTCCAGGCCTTTGTTCATTAATGTCGCAGAATCAACCGAAATTTTAGCCCCCATATCCCATTGCGGATGGGCCACTGCCTGAGCCGGCGAGATGCGATCAAATTCAGTAATCGGGGTATTCCAAAAAGGACCGCCCGAGGCTGTTAACGTCAGCTGTGCCACCTCAGCAGGTCGCTCACCTATGCGGTAAGCGTCCGGTAAACATTGATAAATGGCATTATGTTCGCTATCAAGAGGAATGATTTTGGCGCCGGTTTTACGTGCCAGGGGCATCACCAGGGCACCGGCGGTGACGATGGATTCTTTATTGGCCAGTAACAATGTTTTGCCGGCGTTTACGGCGGCCATGACCGACGACATACCGGCATTACCAACAATACCCGCCACCACCAAATCAATGGTCGATTCCTGCACCGCCTGGTTTAAAGCATCCGAACCATAATGAATTTCACTGGTTTTGTTGGCACAAGCGGCCTTGACTGTTTTATATGCTTTGTCGTCAGTGATAATTACCCGCTGTGGTGAAAACTCATCAATTAATTGTAAAATTTTTGTGCTGTTTCGGTGGGCAGTCAGCGTGTGAACCGTAAATTTGTCCGCATGGCAACGAATCACGGCTAAGGTCGAATCACCAATTGATCCGGTGGCACCGAGTATCGCAACTTGCTTCATATCAGACCCAAAAGTACCAAATACGTTGGTGCGGCGATAATCATACTGTCAAAACGGTCCAATATACCACCGTGACCGGGTAATAATTGGGAACTGTCTTTTACGTCCGCTTGTCGCTTACCTAAACTCGCGGCCAAATCCCCCACCACTGACAGCAAAGCAACCAGCATCATAACAGGCACCAAACGCAGAATAGTTAAATCAAACAGAAATGCCAATACACAGGCATAGATGGCCACGGCAACTTGCGCTCCCAAAACCCCTTCCCAGGTTTTTCCCGGAGAAATATTCAGGGCTAATTTATGACGACCAAAATTTTTACCGCTGAAATAAGCGCCGATATCGGCCACCCAGATCAGAAAAACCAAACTCAGCACGCGAAAAACGCCCATGTCATGCTGATGTAACTGTTGCATGCTTAACATAAACAAGATAATAGCCGAAACACCACACAAGGTTTTCACCATAATTTGTAAACCGGTTTGTTGATATCCCCAGCGATAAAAACGTAACCACAGAACAGCTGGTATCCAGACAAGCAGCGCTGCGCTGAGAAAATAAACCACCGGCAGCGCTAACAATCGCATCAGATAGGCACTCGACAACCCCAAAATAACAGCATTGAAAATGGCCAATGCCGTCGGTAAGCGATTAATTTTCAGCCATTCATAGATAGCCACAGCGCCAATCAATAAAACCATGCCGGCAAACCAAAGGTGCTGACCATAGATAACAATCAATAAAAATAAAGGCGCTAAAATAAGGGCTGTAAGGATGCGTTGTCTAAGCATTGAGTTGCTCACTGGTTTGGCCAAATCGGCGTTCTCTTTTGTGATAAGCGTCTAATACTGATTGTAACACCTTTTCATCAAAATCCGGCCACAAGGTCTCAATGAAAAATAATTCTGTGTAAGCACATTGCCACAAGAGAAAATTTGAAATGCGTTGCTCACCACCGGTTCGTATCAACAAATCCACGGCCGGTTGTTCGGACAAACAGGTCAGTTGATGAAAAGACGATTCATCCACTTGTGCAAGATTTACATCTCCTTGCCGGTGTGCTTTCGCCAGTCGTTTGGCGGCTTGTATAATATCCCAGCGACCGCCGTAATTAACGGCGACATTTAACATCAATCGTTGTTGATTTGGTTTAAGCGCAGCCACTTCAGCCATTTTTTGCTGAAGCTTGTCAGAAAATGCCGACAATTCGCCGATAAAATTAATGGCCACACCCTGTTGTATCAGTTCCGGTGTTTCTTTTTCCAAAGAGTTCAAAAACAGGGTCATTAACCGACTCACTTCGGTCCGGGGGCGACGCCAGTTTTCACTGCTAAAGGCAAATAAGGTGAGGTGTTTGACACCCGTTTGAACGCAGGCTTTTAAAGTGACCTTGACGGCTTTAACACCGGCTTTATGCCCCCAGGTACGGGGGCGTTTTCGAAGGGCTGCCCATCGTCCATTGCCGTCCATAATAATGGCGATGTGCTGAATATTCATGCATGGCTCCCAATCTTGACAGACCTTAGATATCCATTAACTCGTGTTCTTTTTCAGCCACCACTGTTTCGACTTTTTGGATGTACTTATCGGTGACTTCTTGAACCCTTTTTTCACCGCCACGTAAATCGTCTTCGGTCAATTCCTTGTTGTTTTCCATGGTTTTCAGCTGACTGTTGGCATCACGCCGAATGTTACGAATACTAATTTTAGAATTTTCAGCGATTTGACCCACCATTTTAACCAGTTCTTTACGACGTTCTTCGGTTAACGGTGGCAAAGGAATACGAATGACCATACCGGCGCTAACCGGATTCAAACCCAGATTTGAAGCCATAATGGCTTTTTCAATGGGTTCAATCATGTTTTTTTCCCAGGGCGTCACGGTGAGTGTACGGGCATCCTGTACGGCCACATTGGCCACCTGATTGAGCGCCGAAGCTGAACCGTAATAGTCCACCATAATGCCGTCTAATAAGTTGGTGTTGGCGCGACCGGTACGAACGCCTTTCAACTCATTACGCAATGCCTCGATGGTTTTATCCATTCGTTGCTGAGCTTCTTTCACTACATCTTCAATCATAATTACTCCAAATTTAAGCGGTTACGATGGTACCGATACTGCTGCCCTTAACAATATCCATCAGGGCATTTTCTCGGTTGATATCAAAAATTCGAATCGGCATATTACGATCACGACACAACACAACCGCCGATGTGTCCATCACCGCCAATTTCTTTTCGATGACTTCATCGTAGGTCAAATGATCGTATTTAAAAGCGTTTTTATCTTTAACGGGATCGGCTGAATAAATACCGTCCACCTTTGTGGCTTTAAGAACGATGTCGGCATTGATTTCAATGGCACGTAAACTGGCAGCGGAGTCGGTGGTAAAAAAGGGATTGCCGATACCGGCAGCAAAGACCGCGATATTGCCTTTGGCCAAGTGCCGAATAGCACGTCTGCGGATATAATCTTCACACACTTCATGAATGCCTATGGCAGACATAACGCGTACTTTATTGCCTTGTTTTTCTAGTGCATTTTGCAACGCCAGGGCATTCATGACGGTGGCCAACATACCCATGTGATCACCGGTGACTCGATCAATACCGGACTTACTCAGGCCTTCACCGCGAAAAATATTACCACCACCGATAACAATACCAATTTCAACGCCCAATTGGTGCACCCGGGAGATCTCAGCGGACAAACGGTTAATCACTTCAGGATCAATACCGTAATCCTCAGCACCCAATAACGCTTCTCCTGAAAGTTTCAGGAGAATGCGTTTATATTTCAACGAATCAGTATTAGTTTCCACGTGCTTGCGACATGACCTCTTCGACAAAGTTATCTTCACCTTTCTC
>CAZWVE010000123.1:0-5307 GCA_964636925.1 uncultured Marinicella sp. | reverse complement strand
CTAAAAAAAGCCCCCTACACCACACCGGTCAGACGCTTAGACGAAGTCAAAGCATTGAAAGAACCGAATGTGGTGTGGGATATGAATGGGTAATGGCTGACCCAACCTTTCGCGGCCCGAAACAGTTATTGAAAGCCTTTCAATGGACAATACAAGGCTTTAAAAGTGCTTACCAAGTCGAAGCCAGCTTCCGTCTGGAAGTCTGGCTTTTTATTGTACTGTTACCGGTGGCCGTTTGGTTGGCACAAACACCGGCACAACTTTTTGTCTTGGTAGTCACCGGCCTTCTGGTGTTACTGGTGGAGCTGATTAATTCAGCCATCGAAGCAGTGGTGGATTTGGTGGTCGGTGCCAAACAACATCCTTTAGCAGGACGGGCTAAAGACGTGGGTTCCGCTGCAGTGTTTCTGGCCTTATGCATTTATGGATTGAGTTGGCTGTTGGTTATATACCAACGATTTTTTGTCTAAATATCCTCTAACGACACGGCTGCTGTTGAATTTAAACGAATTAATACACCGTAGATGCGACCCTTGCGGTCGCCTAATCTAGACCAACCGCAACTTAATTTGTGACTCGGTTCATGCTTTGATTCTGTGCTTATGCTAATATAAACTGGTTCCCAACAAGGATATTTTCATGAACCGTTTTACCATTAAACACTGGATTTTATGCTTGGCATTTTTAATGCCTTTGACCTTCATCAGTAACGCTTTAACGCTTAATCCCCTGATCGAAGCCCCAGATGGGCATCGCATGCTGGATCAGCAGCCTTTGTTATTCAATAATCATATTATTTTTATCACGGAAAAAGACAATGATTATAGTTTGTGGACTTATGATTTAGCGGATAACAGTTATTCTGCTTTACAAACTTTTGACCAGTTTAATCCTTCGCAAGAATTGCATATCATTGGAGGTTATTTCTATTTTAGAGATGGCAATGAACCCAGTCGTATCTGGCGTTCAGATGGAACATCTGGCGGAACCAAACCTGTGCCGGGATTAATAACGTTCAAAGGCGGTCACCTTCAACCTCAAAATAATTTACTTTTTGCACAGTGGGGCGGTGAAGATACCAATACAGATATCGTTGGCTTTGATGGTGACAATTATCGTAATTATGGTGTGGAACATCATCCTAATGAGCAAGCGGTGTGTGCATTTTCTCTGAACGATGTCATCATTCCGTCGACCAATGTGTTTGCTGGCGATGAGCAACATTTAGTTCGTTATACAGGCCAAAACTCAATTGATTACACCACTGATCTGCCTGAGGGTTTTAGAATACATGAAAATGATGTATGGCAATTTGGAAATGCTTGTTTTTATTTCATAACCGGTCAAGCAAGCAGTCAATATTTTTATGATATATGGGTTATTCCCGAGTCAGGTGACACCTTTTTCTTAGGGGAAAGACTGGGATTCTCTGGTATATCTGAAGTGATTAGATTTAAGAATAGCTATTTTGCATCAGGTAGTGATTCAGAAGGCGTTAATCAGTTAATAAAATTGTCACCTGATTTGACCCAAATTGAAAAACATGTTTATCCCGAAGATTATTTGCTATATGAAACATTAACCGTTAGCCAAGATTATTTAATCGCCCATGAACGCAGTGGTGGTAACGTGTCGCCACCGGTTTGGACAACAAAATATTATGATGAAAATCTTAACTTAATAGCGGGTTTAGGCGGACATTTTAAAAACGTCCCTAAAATTTATCCGACTGCAGTAGGTGAAACCATCTATTATGGAGATTACGATATTTACACTGGTCTTAGGCAATATATTATTGCCACAGATATTGATAATATAGAAAATGGACTGGTGATTAAAGGTCAGGCTTTAGAACACGTTATTACTCATAAATCCAATGAGGAAACCTACACTCTCATGCGAGACCAGACCTCAGGAATTTATGCAATTCACCATTTACAACAGCGACCTAATATGGGATCTCTTAGCGTCGGTAATTGGTATAATCCCGATTATCAAAACCAGGGCATGAGTATAGTTGAAGGCCTGCGTGATGATGGCAGCCGTTATTTGTTTGTGACCTTGTATTTGTTTCGAGACGGTCAGCCTTTGTGGTTAGCCGGCACCAGTAATATTAATTACCCGCAACCGACTTTAGATATTGAGCTGGGTGAATACAGTGGTCTTGGGTTGTGGCAAGCCGATACCCCGGCGCAGGTGGAAAAGTTTGCTGATATGACCTTGAGCATGGACAGTTGCCATCAGATGATGATGAACTTAGAAACGCTGGACGGGCAAACCTTTAACATTGCGCTGCAGCGTATGGTGAATAACGATATCAATCAGTTCTGTAAAGATTAATCACCAATGACCGACTTTGGGCATGGAGGCCCAGGGTTCTTTTTTCGGTAAGGGTTCGCCTTTTTGTAACAGTTCTATGGAAATATTATCGGGGCTGCGGACAAAAGCCATGTGGCCATCAAGCGGTGGCCGATTTATGGTAATACCGGCATCCATTAAACGCTGGCATACGGCATAAATATCATTGACTTCATAAGCCAGGTGACCAAAATTACGGCCTTCGTCATAATCGCCACCATCCCAGTTATAAGTCAGCTCGATTTGCGCATCTTCATCGCCAGGTGCATGCAAAAAAACCAGTGTGAAGCGCCCGGCTTCCACTTCCATACGGTGCGATTCCACCAGTCCCAAATGTTTGACATAAAAGTCTAAGGATTCATCTAAGTCCGAAACCCGGACCATAGTGTGCAGATATTTCATGGTGCCTCAATGATGTAATGAATGATTATTATATTTGGTTAAACTCTGAATTTCCAAGTTAAACGGATTCTGAACGGTTCAGATAAAATTCATCTGTTTGCGATAAATTGGACTTTAGATTGAATCAGGAGTACACCATGAAAAAATTATCGATTGCCCTTTTAATGGCTTTACTTGGCGTGAGTTTAAGCGTTTCTGCCGGACGTTATGATAATCGCCAGACGATTAATCGTGATGCCCGCAGTGCGGTCAAAGGTGTTCATGACCAAAACCGGCATGTGCAGCGTCGCTCATCAAACAAGGCCTTTAAAAAGTACAGCCAAAATAAACACCGTTCTTACAATAAACCCGGTTATAACCATGATTATCGCGGTAATCGCCATTTTGATGATTCTTATGTGGTAACAAAACCCCGGCATTCACAATCCTACGGCCGAAAACACCACCGTTCATACAGTTATGGGGATTGGCGGCAGGACAGTCGTCGTTACCGCCAACAGTGGCGACATCACGGTCATACGTTCTATTATTATGAACCCTATCGTAATGATCGTTATCGCTACCGACCCGTGCGTGGTTTAGGGCACTATTATGATCGTGACGGTTATGGTTATGGCCACTGGCATGAAGGCCACTGGTGTGGCATTTACCATGAGCCTAATTTCTATGTGAGCTATTACAACCACTATCCTTACCATAACGGTTGGCGCGTGGGTGACGGTGACTTTGGGATTTGGTTCCGGTTTTAAAAGAGCATTAAATCCGGCGACAAAGGCGCCTCAGGGTGCCTTTTTTAATGTGGTCACTTGCGTTATCAGTGTTATCATGGCACTTTTATATACCTTTATAGGGAGTCTTCATGAGAACAGAATCTGAATTTAATCAGGCGTTTCCGGTTCAGGTGACTTTACCGGTGCAATGGGGTGATATGGATGCCTTTGATCATGTTAATAATGCCATGTACTTTCGCTATTTTGAGACCGCCCGGTTGGCTTATTTTGAAGATTTAAATTTACTGAAGAATATGCAAACAGATCAAATTGGACCAATTCTGGCGGAAACCAATTGCCGTTTTAAACGGCCGCTGACATATCCCGATACCATCCGTGTCGGCGCAGCCGTTATAGAGAATCATTCGTATGGTTTTCTCATGCAATATGGTATTTACAGTGAAAATCAAAAGGCGGTGTGCAGTCTGGGGAGTGGCCGAATTGTGTTATTGGATTATAAAACCGGAGAGAAAGTTAAACCGGATGAAAACATGCTCAAACGGATACTAACCCTGGAAGAAGCGAGGTAAGATAAACAAATGGGCGAGCTTAATCTTTCGATATTTATCATGGCGACTGCCATCAATATTTTTTTGGTGGCTTTAGCGGTGTTGATACATTATGAGTTTCTGTCTCGCTTAAGTCATTTCCCAGATAATAAACCAATTAAACCACGGTTGCGCGTGCTGTAAGGTGTGGTCGGTGCCCTCATTGCCCATTCAGTAGAAGTTTGGGTGTTTGCGATGGGATATTTTTTTATGTTAAAAAACCCGGTTTTTGGAACTATGACAGGCGAATTTGATGGCTCGTTTTGGGATTGTGTTTACTTTTCTTTTACCACGTTTTCAACGTTGGGATTTGGCGACATTGAACCCCATGGCCTGGTGCGTTTTCTCACCGGTATCGAATCACTCACCGGTTTGGTGCTCATTACCTGGTCAGCCTCTTTCTTATTTATCAAGATGCAGAAGTATTGGCACGACGGTTAAATTACTGTTCGTGATAATCCCAAATACCGTGACCGCGACGGCGGTCTTTGCCACTGCGCCGATCTTGAAAGTCGCTGTCAAATCGAATCGTTTGGCGGCGGTCTTTGATTTGTCGGCGATCATAACGACGGCGGTCGAAGTTGGCGTGTTTGTGGTTGGCTTTACCGCCAAAAAGTGCTCTTAATAACGATGTCATATACCCCTTTCCCGTGCCCGATTATCAAATAATTAAGTGTTCAGGCATCATGTTAACAGACTATTATTATTAGCATAAATCGGGTCAAAAATCCAGAAGAACTGAACATGATTATTTGTTAAAAGGGAAAAACCTGCGCTTCTTTATGGGCAGTATTCAGGCGGGTTCTTTGTTAAAATGCATGCTTTTTACAAGGATTCCCTATGTGGTTCAAGAATGCCCGTTTGTTTCAACTCAATGAAGATTTCTCTCTCAGCGCCGAACAATTATCCGATGCTTTGAAAGCCGATGCTTTACGTCCTTGCGGGCCCATGGAGATGGTCTCGAAAGGGTGGTTGTCACCGTTTGGCGAAGACAGTGATTTATTTGTGCTACAAAGTGGCGATGCCATGCTGTTTAATTTAGGCATTGAGGAAAAAGTCATGCCGGCGGCGGTGGTGAATCACCAATTAAGTCAGCAGGTGGCACACATCAAACAAAGTACCGGAGAAAAACCGGGTCGTAAGCAGCAAATGGATATTAAGCAACAACTGATGAATGAAATGTTGCCACAGGCCTTTGTTAAACCGAAAACCTTGCATGCCTATATTGA
>CAZWVE010000122.1:0-5388 GCA_964636925.1 uncultured Marinicella sp. | reverse complement strand
TTGAAACCGTCAGTATCGGTGTCATGACACCGCCCTATGCATCAAAACCCGTCACATTAGAACCCACCGGTAAAACCCATTATCTGAAAGGTGATGAAATGGGGCGCTTTAATATGGGCTCAACCATCGTTTTACTGTTTCCCCGTAACAGCATACGTTTTAATTCCGAACTCAAAGCCGGTGATGCTGTCAAATTAGGCCAATCCATTGCCACCAAACAATAATATGAATGTTAAAAAAACCCTGGCCTTGCTTGTTTTGATTGTTTGTGCAAACCAGTTAAGTGCACAAAATTTATTACCCGAGGCCAATCCTGATTTTAAATTCGATTACAACACCCCGGAACCGATTGAGTTCAGCAGTTTGCAGGAAGCGGCTGAATGGGCCGATGTGGTGGCAGTTGCGCAGGTGGTTAATGTGGACTACGAGCAAGTACGCGAACTGAATGCCCAGGGCCAGGCATTCTTAACCGTTCGGGTGCCATATAAAGGTATTAACAAGAATGATTTATTGATTGTCAACGCCAAGGGCTTTGAGGATCACCAGTGCTACTATCCTGACCGTGAGAATGAAGGTCAGCGTTATTTGGTGTTTTTAAAACAAAGTCCCAACAATGACAACGAGTACCTTGGCTTTAAACCCTTTTGTCAATTACAAGTGTTATTGGATGACAGCGGCCGATATAACCTGCGTTATCCGACAGACACCGGCATTGAATTTGATCCGGCGCTGGTACAGGACATAAAATATCAGGACCCCCATGCCCGCATTGATGCCACCGAATGGACGTCCATCAGACGGGATGAGTATGCACAACAATTTAAGACTAAACTCATCACCGAAGAAGATTTTTTTCAAAAGTATTATTTTCTGAAATACACACAAGGCATCCCGTTAAGTGAAATCAGGCCCTTATTAAAGGTCCAGAGAGAGGCTGCCATGCATTCTGATCAGATGTGATGGGTGATCTGAACCGTCTAAATCCTGATCTTTCTGTCTTTTTACGGTGTTTTTAACTTTATTTTAATCGCCCTGGTTTACATTAAGGGTTCCCCAAATATTATCTATACGGAGTTTGTATGACAAGAATACTAATAACAGCACTTCTGACTTTGTTAATTACCGCCTGCACCACCACCGATCCCTATACCGGCGAAGAAAAAGTGCGTAAAAGCGTTAAATACGGCGCTGCCGGTGCTGTCGTCTGCGGCTTAATCGGTGCCACCCGAAACTCCACATCAGCCCGCAATGCCGCCGCCGGCTGTGCCGCCATCGGTGCCGGTGTCGGTGCTTATATGGATCACCAGGAAAAAGAACTGCGCGAAGAGTTAGAAGGTACCGGTGTGCGTGTCGTCCGTGACGGCGATCAAATTCAATTGATCATGCCCAGTAATATCACCTTTAATACCGATGAGTATCTCATTAAAAATGAATTTTATGGGACTCTGGATTCAGTGGGCAAGGTACTTTATAAATATAAAGACACGCAATTAGATGTTATCGGCCACACCGATTCCACCGGTAACGATCAATACAACATGACACTGTCTGAGCGTCGTGCTAACAGTGTTGCCAGTTATTTAGAAAATCGTGGCATTCCAGGCAACCGCTTAAGCGTTATCGGTATGGGTGAAACACAACCCATCGCCGACAATAACACCGCCAGTGGTCGTGCCCAGAATCGCCGTGTGGAACTTTATATCACTGCCGTTCCGGGTTAATCTTTGACACAAGTCATCACATTGATGGGAAATCCTTAAATTCACTGGCCTTTCGGTTATAATAGCCGACTTTGATTTACGGAAAGAAACTATCAATGACCGTTGATAAACTTCATCAAGTGGTGGTCTACGGATTGGGCGCCATGGGTCGGCCCATGGCGCGCAACTTACATAAACCGGGCTTATTGCTGGGTGTTAAAAACCGCACCCAGGGTAAAACCCAGGCAATGCAAAAAGAGCTGGGCCTAACGGCCAAAGAGGATGCCGCTTTATTTGCTGACGCTGACTGTATCCTAACCTGTGTTTCTGCCGATAATGACTTAAAAGACATTATCGCCGGTATAATTCCCTTATTAAAACCCGGAGCTGCGGTCATAGACTGCTCAACGGTTTCGCCGCAAACCGCTCAGTCCTTAAGTGATGACTTAGCCGGTAATGGTATCGGCTTTTTAGATGCACCGGTTTCCGGCGGCGTCGAAGGTGCCAAAAAAGGCTCATTATCTATTATGGTGGGTGGTGATCGGGCGCTCTATAAACGGGCTGAAGATATCTTCTCTGCCATCGGCAGTCAGATCACACATATGGGTAAAGTCGGTCAGGGCCAAGCCACCAAAGCCGTTAACCAGGTCATGGTTGCCGGCGTGGCACAAGCCGTGTGTTCTGCTTTGGCCATGGCTGAACAATGCAAACTGGATGTCAAGAAAGTGGTGGAAGTACTGAGTGCCGGTGCCGCCGGTAACTGGTTCCTGGAAAACCGCGGTCAAACCATGATTAAAGATGAATTTAACATCGGTTTTAAGCTCGATTTGTTATTAAAAGACCTGCATATCTGCCAGTCAACCCTGGACAATATGGATGCGTCATTACCTTTGGTGCAAAACAGTATTGAGGACTATCGACGTTTATCCGAAGCAGGTTATGGTGACGAGGATATTTCAGCACTGATTCGGCTTAAGCGTTGCGAATTAAACCATGAAGAGTTACCCAGGGAGTCTGATGATGACGCATGAAACCACAGACTTTGGCTTTCGCCAGGTGGCCAGGCAAGACAAACAAAAACTGGTCGAACAGGTCTTCACATCGGTGGCAGGCCGTTATGACTTAATGAACGATTTGATGTCCGGTGGTATTCATCGCTTATGGAAGCGTCATTTTGTCGCCACTTCCGGCATTCAAAAAGGCCATCGGGTACTGGATTTAGCCGGAGGTACCGGTGACATCGCGCAATTATTAATGCCACAAATCGGCACAAAGGGACATGTCGTGCTTGGTGATATTAATCAGGCGATGTTGGATGTCGGTGAAGCCCGTCTTATTGACGCCGGTTTTTATGCTCGTTTCAGTTGCCAACAAATGAATGCCGAAGCACTGCCCTATGAGGCAAATAGTTTTGATGCCATTACCATGGCTTTTGGCCTGCGCAACGTCACAGATAAGCAACAAGCTCTGAACGAAATGTATCGGGTGCTGAAACCGGGTGGTAAGGCTTTGGTACTGGAGTTTTCCAAAGTCACACAACCAATCTTAAAAAAGCTGTATCAACTGTATTCATTTAAATTATTACCGGAAATTGGCCATCGGGTCACCGGTGATCGTGATTCTTATCAATACCTGGTGGAATCCATCGAAAAACATCCGGATCAAGATGAATTAAAAGCAATGTTCGAACAAGCCGGTCTGGCCATGTGCCGTTACCAGAATTTAACAGCCGGCATTGTCGCCATTCACAGCGGATTTAAATTATGAAATCACCCACTGCTCTGCTATTGGACAAGGCCATCAATCGTGCCATTGAATACGACCCCAACGCCTTAAAAGCCCTCAAACCCCACATCAGCAAACGTGTTGCCATCGATATTCAGCCGCTTGGACCGCGTTTACATCTGCACATCACGGAAACCGGTATTGAGGTCACCGGTGCTCAAGAAACTAAAGCAGATACCACCATCAGCGGTAAACCGACGGCTTTATTTGCCATGGCCAGCAATCAGCATATTGCCGGACTTGATCAGGTTGACATCAACGGTGATGCCGGTCTGGGTCAATTTATGGCTGATTTTTTAAAAAATCTGAATCCTGATCATGAACAGGCCTTGTGTGATTTGTTTGGTGAAACCCCGGGTTATCATTTATCACAAGTATTAACAAAAGTCCGTCAACAGGGACAGCAATTCGGCACAAGCCTGAAGCGCAATATACATGATTTTTTGGTGCATGAAGATCGCAGCCTGATTGCATCGGCTGAAATGGAACAGTTTTTAGATGATGTCGATGATTTACAAGCCGATGTGGTGCGCCTGGAACGGCACATTAAACAATTAAAGAGCCAGCGTCAATGAGGCTGTTTCGTTTTATTAAAATCAGCCACACCCTAGCTGCTTATCGCATTCCCTCTTTACTCAATCATGGCCGTTTTGGTTTTTTTAATTTGGTAAACCTATTAGCGCCCCTGGGTAAAAAGGGCGTTAAAGACATGACCGAAGGTGAACGGTTACGCGCAGCCTTAGAAGAATTAGGCCCGATCTTTATTAAACTCGGGCAAACCCTGTCAACCCGACCTGATTTAATTCCGGCAGATATTGCCCATGCACTGGGTAAATTACAAGATGATGTTGAACCGATTAGCTGGCAACAAGCCAAAACTGTGATTCAACAGCAATTAGACAGTGATTTACGCAGTCATTTTGCTGAAGTTGAAGAACAACCGCTGGCGTCTGCATCGATTGCCCAGGTTCATGCCGCCACCCTGAAGACCGGCGACCGGGTGGTGATCAAAATACTGCGACCGGGTATCGAGAAAAAAATCAAACGTGATGTCCGATTGATGCACACACTGGCTGCTCTGGCCGGACGTCATGTCAAAGCAGGTGTTCAGGTCAATCCCAGTGAAATTGTGTCTGAGTTTGAAAAAACCATCTACGATGAACTGGATTTACAACGCGAAGCGGCTAATTGTTCTTTACTGGGCAAAAATTTTCGACACTCTCAACATTTATATATTCCAAAAATCTATTGGGACTACAGCAAACAAAAGGTCATGGTACAAGAGCGTATCAACGGTATCTCAATCAAGGACTTTGCGGCCTTGGATGCCGCCGGTATCAACCGACAAAGACTGGCTGAAAAAGGTATTAAGATTTTTTACACCCAGGTTTTTCGGGATAATTTTTTTCACGCAGATATGCACCCGGGTAATATTTTTATAAATCCCGATAATCCCGACGACCCGCAGATAATGCTGCTTGATTTTGGCATTTGTGGCTCCTTACCGAAAGGTCACCGGGTGGATCTGGCCAATAATTTTATGGCGTTTTTTGAGCAGGATTATCGTCGTATTGCTGAATTACATATTGAGTCAGGCTGGGTACCGGCGGATACTAACTTAGAAGATTTGGAAGCCGCGACACGCACCATCTGTGAACCGTATTTGGCCAGACCCATCGAAGAGATATCGTTTGGTGAGGTGATGCTGAAAACCTTCCAAATGGCCAAGCGCTTTAAACTAATCATTCAGCCGGAATTAATTTTATTACAAAAAACCCTGCTTAATATTGAAGGTTTGGGCCGTCAGTTATATCCCCAACTGGATGTCTGGCAAACCTCCGAGCCGATACTCAGAGATATTATGCGTCAACACTACGGTCCGCAAAATGCCCTCGACAAAGTC